>QEUY01000331.1 GCA_003577365.1 Chloroflexota bacterium
GCAGCCCTTCGAGATACCTACCTGACTCTATGACATCCTGTCTAGACATGCGCCGCAAACCAGCCCAGCATGTCGCGCCAGGCCTGCAACGCTTGCGTCTCGTCATAGCGTTCACCGGTATCGTTGTGGAACGCATGGTTGACGCCGGGATAGATCTTGATCTCATAGGTCACGCCCGCGGCCTGCAGCGCCTCTTCCAGCGCCGGAATGCTGGCGTTGATGCGCTCGTCCAGCTCGGCATAGGCGGCAAAGATCGCAGCCTGGATGTTGGGAACCTGGTCCAAGTCGGGCGCGGGGCCATAGAAGGGCGCAGCCGCCTTTAGCCCGGCGATGCTGGTGGCGCAGCGCCAGGTGACGCCGCCGCCAAAACAATAGCCGTTCATGGCGATGCGCGCGCCGTCTACAAATTCCAGCCCTTGCAGATAGTCATAGCCGGCCTGGAAGTCGGCCACATGCCGCTCCGGCGCGGCATTGCTGAGCAGGCCAGGGATGGCGTCGCGGTCGAGTGCCGCCGTGCCGCCCTCACGCGAGAGCAGGTCGGGCGCAAGCGCCACATAGCCCTCCTTGGCAAAGCGTCGCGCCACGTCGCGGATGTGCGGCGTCAGCCCGCGGTTTTCATGGCAGACCAAGACCGCGGGGTTGATGCTGCCGGTGGCGGCAGGCCGCGCCAGATAGGCCATGACCTCCGCATCTTGGCTGGCATAGGTCACCTCTTCGGTGATAAGGTCGGGGTCGCCCTCCGGCACGGAAAGCGGGCTTTGGGCATCGGGCACAGGGCCGGGCGCGGGGGCGCTGGGGACCGTGCCGCCCGCCGCAGGCGTCTCCGGCTCCGGCATCGGCTCGGTGGCGGCTGGCAGTTCGGCGGGCTGGCAGCCCACCAGCGCCATCGCCGCCGCCACGGAGGTCATGCTGCCTGTGATAAAGGCGAGGCGGCGGATAAAGGTGCGCCGGCTGATCAGCCCTTCCCGGTAGTCGTCGTAGAATTCCTCGATGAAATACCGCTGAAACGTGTTGAACTCTTTCATCTGGGGTCTCCTTTTGTGGCTATCGGTCCCTCACAGTCCCACGTGCGCGCCGAGCCGCGGCGTATTAGGGGGTAGATGGCGCGTTTTTCACATAGCGGTCGAAAAATGCCACCGACCGCGTCAGTGCCGTGCCCAGGTTGGCGGCGATGTTGTGGTCATCGCCTTCGTAGAGAAATAGCTCCACTGTGCCGCCTGCTGTCTCAATCTCGCTCTCCAGCGTAGTCGAGAACTCCACCGGCACGCTGCTGTCGGCCGTGCCGTGATGCAGTTGGATCGGCCCCGACAGATCGGCCAAATAGCTGTTGGGCGAGATCATGGCCCAGAATTCCGGGTTCTCGGCAGGCGAGCCATATTGGCTGGTCAACTCCTCGCGCCAGCGCCGCTGCCGGCTGGTGACCGTCGGCGGGATCGTGGATGGGCGCCGCCGCCAGTTCTCCAACAGGTCGGGATAGGAGCCGACCACCCCGGCCCAGATCACCCCGGCCTTGATATCGCCGGTTACGACCATAGCGCGCAGCGTGATCTGCCCGCCCATCGAATGGCCCCACATGCCGATGCGGTTGGGGTCGGCGTCGGGGTAACGTTTGATCGCACTCACGGCGTTGAGCACGTCCACGGTATAGTCGGGCGACCCATAGCCGCCGGTCGCCTCGCCTTCTGAAAAGCCGTGCCCGCGATAGTCGGAGCGCAGAACAAGATAGCCGTTGCGCGCAAAGGCGTCGACATAGGCCACATAGCGTTCGGTCGTGCGATATTGGTCGGGCGGGATATAGCCGTGGTTGAAGATCACCACCGGCCAGCCGGTGGCCGGTTTCTCGCCCAGGGGTGCAGTCAGCAGCGCATAGATTTTGTTGCCCTCGGACCGGTAGGAGACGATGGTACGGCTGTAGTTGACGCCGGGGTCCAGCGTCTGCTCGACGACCAGATCGCTGCCCGGATAGCTCGCGCGCCGCATCTGCGGGATGGCGAGCGGATGCCGGTCAGCAGGGAGCGGGGTCGGGGTGGGCGTGGGTGTGCCTGCGGGCGTGGGGGTAGCGGTCGGCGTTGGCGTAGCCACTAGGGCAGGCCCCGCTGCCGACGTGGCGGGAATACACAGCTTCCAGCCCACAGCTAGGATGTCCGGGTCGGCAATCGTGGCGTAGGAGCTATCCATCGCGGCCGCGGCATTGGTGGCCGTGACGATGGCCGTATAGCTGCTCGGTTGGCCGAAATAGCGTGTCGCCACGGTCGACAGCGTATCCCCCGGCTGGACAATGGCCTGCGCCGTACAGAGCGTCTGGCTCTGCGCCCTGGCCGCGGGCAGCCCCCCCGCCAGCCCCACCACCCAAAGCAGCGCCACGGCCCCTATCCAAATGATCCGTTGTTTCATCTGGCTTCCTCTCATCGGCCAATCGCTGTCTGTTCACACAGGGTTATGCTCGGCACAGTGTAGCATGAAATTGTGCCGCCGGAACCCCAATTTAATTAGAATTCCTTCATAATTGTGGCCCTTGCGCGCCAGAACTGCCTTACACAACCGGCGCGCCACCCACTATGCCGGGGGAGCAGTGCGCACCCAGCGCCAAGACAGTGGAACATGGGAGGGAGACAATAGACAGGATGAGATGGAACTGGAGGGCAAGATGGTCAACAAACTGGTGGAAGGATGATCGGCCCTGACCACTTCAGCCCTGACCACTTCAGCCCTGACCACTTCAGCCCTGACCACTTCAGCCCTGACCATTCGATGCAAGCGGTCACGTCCGGTATTTTGGCCGTGCTTGATCACCCCCAGCCACGGCAAGCCGCTGGCAGGTGAGACGCTTGCCGCGCTCTTGGAGACGTTGGTGCGCCACTTTGACCAGCTCGCCAAGCCAGACCCAGGTGGCACGCACGCGGGCTGATCTGGCGTGCGGGAAGAAGTTGTCTAGCGCCGCAGGTCTCCTTAGCCCACTGAGCGGAGCAATGGCTTCCTACGGCGCTAGATAGCTCACTGTGGCGGTTGTGGTGACTCAGCCAGCAAGAATATAGCGAGATCTGTACCCTGCGGGACAAGGCTTGTGCTCGCTGCTTATCGGGTGAGGCGGAGGAGCGCACCCGTGCCGGGTGTGGGGACAATGCCGCCAGGAACCCCGCGGATCTGCCCAAAATGCGTCACATACAGCACCGTCCCATCCGGGCTGAAAGTCACATCGGTTGGGCGGAAGAAGGGGCTGCCATTGTCTCCTGCCGCGCTGGTGAGGAAGGATTCAATCTCCCCATCGGGGCTGACGGTTACGACCTCCTGCCCGACCTGGACAACGACGCCACCGGCGGTCGGCGGGGTCAGGTCGCCAAAGAGGGACACAAAGGCCTGGCCCACCGGCGCAAAGTCTTCTGCCGTCGAGAAATCAAAGCCATTGGCAACTGCATGATCGGTAAACTTGGCGACAGGCTGCGCGGCCAACGGCGGTGGGTCCAGGAGCACTGGCTTGAGCGGGTCGTGACCGGGAGGAGTCAGACTCGGGTCGCCAACCTGCACACCGCCGTAAAAGTCCGGCCAGCCATACCAACCGCCTTGGATCACCTCATAGAAGTTGTCCGGGCCTGTGAGGGGGCGGCTGCCGCGCACGTCCGGCCCATTCTCCGTCACAAAGAGCCGCCCATCTGGGGCAAAGGCCAGCCCATAGGGATTGCGAAAACCATCGGCAAAGACCTCTAGCTCTGAGCCATCCAGGTTGGCGCGCAACACGGCGCCCGAGCACTTGACCTCGCCCGTCACGGCCTGGCCCGGCTCGCTGGGCGTGCCATAGGGCAGATAGGCGCCGGTCGAGACGACATCGGTGACATCGGGTGTCAGAATGTTGCCTGTGGTGTAATTCTCACCCGCCAGCGTGAGGTCACGGCAGGGAATATCATGCACGTCCGGGGCCACGGGCAGCCAGCCAAACAGGTAGTTGTCCAGGCCGACCACGCCGGAGTTGGTGGCGACACCCTGGGTGATGTAGAGCTTGCCATCAGGCCCGACGGCGATGTTCTCGTTGAAATGGTCGCCATTCGAGGGCAGGCCAGTCACAATATCGAGCCGCTCTCCGCTCTCCAAGTCAATCCGGGTGATCGTGTTGCGGTGGGAGACAAAGAGAAAGCTCTCATGCGTAGCCAGCCCGGCGATGGGGCCGTTGAACCCCTCAGCCACTACCTCGGTCGCCCCGTCCTCGCCCACGCGCAGCACACGCGCTGGGGTCTGGATATTGCCATAGGAATAACCGGCCTCGGCTACATAGACTGTGCCATCCTCCGCCACCTCAACCACCGTAGCAAAGTTCAGGTTATTGGCTACAATCTCGACCTGATAGCCGCTAGGCGCCTGCAACTCGCCTTCAACCAGCACATGCCCCGCACCAGGCGCACTGGGACCAGCCCCCAACAGGCTCAGCGCAAGGTTTATGGCGCCCAGCGCCGCACCGCCATGTATCACCAGCTCGTCAAAGTGCAGTAACACCTGGTCGTCGGGCGTTGTGGGCAGTAGGATCAGCGGGGCAAGTTGGACAATGCTGCCCTCATCGGCCAGGGCTGCGCTGAGTAGGGGCTGCATCTCGTCCCCTGTCAGGGCCTGGGCAAAGCCAATCTGCGCGCTGACAAAGACGATGTGAGGTGATGCCTGCAAGACCGCCCCGCGAATCGCCGCCACGTCGCGGCCCAGCTCCGGGTTGGTCACAATCGCCGCCGCCTCCTGTTGGCGTTCCAGGGCGGCCAGCAGGATATCAACCGCCGTCTCGCCGGCTGAGCCAATCTCCTCGGTACTGGTGATGCCCGCGGGGGGTACGGTGCCGCCTGGGGCAGGCACGGTTCCGCCTGGAGCAGGCGTGATATCTGTGGACGGTGGTGGAGTAGGCTGACAGCCGCTTAGGAGCAACAGGGACACCAACAGGAGCAAAGCCAACAGAACGGGTCTGCGCATCCTCTCCCTCCTATCTATTCTCCAGAGCTACTGCGGAATCGCTGTCATCTCGAACTCAAGACCGCTGCAAAACCAGGGGCGTAGTAGCTACTACAGCTACTAGATTTGCGCCGCAACTTCGGTAGGCTCGGCTACACTGGGCGGATAGTTAATGCCATCGTTGTTCAATTCGTTGCCGGCATGGCTCGGATCTGCAACATCGCGTGATTCTTGGGTTGCCAAACGCAACATGAGAACGCCCCGCGCTTTGCCCGCGCCAGGTTGACGGTGGGGCCTGCCGTGGTAGAATACACGGACGTACCGCGCCGGAACCGGCCTGCTCGCGTGGCCTGTCGGGCGCTGCTGTCAATAAAG
>QEUY01000332.1 GCA_003577365.1 Chloroflexota bacterium
TGCAGTGGCAGGCGCGCGCAGGTGAAGGAGATGGAGATGGGCCGTTCGCAGGTCAAGAGTCTTGGCGTCCTTCTGCTCACAGCGACAGTGTTCGTCTTGTCGGCGCGTTGGGCATTTGCAGCCGACATCCTGGAATTTGTCGACATCCCGGTCACCGACCCCCGCCAGGCGGCGGTCGAGCCGGTGCTGGCGTGCCGGAACGGGTTCATGTTTGGGTTCCATGCCGTCGATGCACTGGCTATGCATGAAGATGGGCCGCGCCAATGGGATATCAGCTTCGCCAAGGACGATGGCGACCTGCTGATCAAGGAGTACCCGCTCTGGCTTGGCAAGGCCGACGTTCCGCTGGTGCGCAACGGGATCACCTTCCCCTATGCCGGTTTCTACACGCTGCTGTGGGATGAGATGGTGCCGGCAGCGCCGTTGACCACCTGTTACAGCGGCGCAGGCAGCGGTTTCTGCAAGACCCTGCTGAACATTGAAGACTGTGCGATCAACCCGTGGCTGATAGCGGGCATCGCGCAGATCGGGCCGCAGAACACCACGCGCGTTGTCACCGATTCGCTGGTCTATGAGGTACGGGCGTACGATCCCCAGGCGGGGACCGACAATGGTGACGGCATTGCGCGCGTCGAGATGCAGATCATCGACCCGGCGAGCGGCGGGGTGGTGTACGCTATCGAACGCGCGACCCCTACGTCGCCGGAGACGAGGGTTGCGTACTGTGCATTTTCGGATGACTGCGCTCCCTGGGTCTTCTCTGAGCACAGCTACACGTGGCCCAACGGCGAGCCGGTCGATAACGGGACCTACCTGCTGCGTGCCATCGTCAGTACGTCTGACGAGACACGTCAGGCCGTGCAGACGCAGATCAAGATCGACGCGCCGCCCAATATCCAAACCGTGCATGTGCCTGCCGGCGATTTCCTGATGGGGTCAGACGCTGATAGCGCGGACGAAAGCCCGGCGCACACGGTGCCGGTGGGTGATTTTTGGATCATGCAGACCGAGGTGACCAACCGGCAGTATACCCAGTGCGTCAAGGCGGGTGTCTGTACGGAACCAGAGGACGGCGGGCGCTGGCGTGACCCAGCCTATGCCGATCACCCTGTGGCGGGTGTCGACTGGGAGCAGGCAAACACCTTTGCGGCGTGGGTGGGCGGCAGGCTGCCGGCCGAGGCGGAATGGGAGAAGGCCTGTCGCGACGCCGATGGCCGCCCCTATCCCTGGGGTGATGCTGAACCGACCTATGACTTAGCCAACTATGACAACGTGCTGGGCGATACGACGCCGGTTGGCAGCTATCCCGGCGGCGCCAGCCCCTATGGCGCGCTCGACATGAGCGGCAACGTATGGGAGTGGACCAGCAGCCTGTTCAAAGAGTACCCCTATCGAACCGATGACGGGCGGGAAGACGCTGCGGCGGCGGGTCGCCGCGTGGTTCGTGGCGGCTCCTACTACTACACCCACTATCAACTCGTCTGCACGGTGCGTCTGGCTGTAGAGCCAGATACAGTCAACTCACAGACCGGTCTGCGCGTTGTGTTTGACCAGCCGCTGAACCCTGAGGGGGTGCGGTTTGTGACGCCGGTGGACGGGGCGACCGTGCCGCCGCGCTTTGACGTCGAGATGGCGGCAGAGGGCTTGGTGATTGAGCCGGCGGGCGAGATCCATGAAGGCGCGGGCCACTTCCACATTCTGGTAGACACCGATTTTATCGCGGCAGGCGAGCTGATCCCCTTCGACGAGCAGCATTTGCATTTTGGCCAGGGCCAACTGACCACCACGCTGGAGCTTGCGCCCGGCGTCCACACCCTACGGCTGCAGGCGGCCAACGGCGCGCATGTGGCGCTTGAAGGCCCCCAATATCGCGCGCAGATCACGGTCACGGTGGGGGCTGACCAGTGACATGCGGCCCTGTGGGCGCGGCGGCGTTCCGTGTGCGGGCAGCAGGCTCGCGTATCGTATAAGGAGAGAGTGCGATGCGACGAAGGCGATGGTTTACGGTCGTGGCGCTGCTGTTCGTCCCTGCTTTGCTGCTCCCTGTGCTGCTGACCCTGCTCACCTATTCCGCAGGGATCGCTGCGTCTCGGCAGCAGGAAGCGCCGCCGGCACAGGAGGATGGGCAAGAATATGTGGTCAAAGCGGGGGACTGGCTGTCCAAGATCAGCCAAGAGTTCTACGGCAGCACCGCGGCCTATCCGGTCATTGTCGACGCCACCAACGCCAAGGCTGAATCGGACCCTCGCTTTGCCAAGATCGTCGATCCGGACGTGCTTCGGGTCGGGCAACTGCTCTGGATCCCCACCTTTCCCGACCAACCTGCCATACGGACGCCGACTGCCGGTGTGGTGATCGATACGGCGGCGAACAATGTAGGGGACGGCAAGATAGAGGGCGGCGAGCCGGCGACGAGGACGGTGCGGTTTGTGACGCCGGTGGACGGGGCGACCGTGCCGCGACGCTTCGACGTCGAGATGGCGGCGGATGGGCTGACCATCGAGCCGGCAGGCGAGATCCATGAGGGAGCGGGCCATTTTCACATCCTGGTGGACACCGATTTCATTGCGGCAGGCGAGCTGATCCCGTTTGACGAGCAGCATCTCCACTTCGGCAAGGGGCAGTTGACAACGACTTTAGAGCTTGCGCCCGGTGTTCATGTCTTGCGGCTGCAGGCAGCCAACGGCGCGCATGTGGCGCTTGGGGGGGAGCCGTACCAAGATACGATTACGATCACTGTGACGGGCGGGCAGACAGACCTGCCCGGTGTGCGGTTTGTCGCGCCACAGGCCGGCGAGGTCGTGCCGCCGCGCTTTGACGTCGCGATGGCAGCGAAGGGCTTGGTGATTGAGCCGGCGGGCGAGATCCACGAAGGCGCGGGCCACTTCCATATACTGGTCGATGCAGACTTTATCGCGCCTGGGGAGTTGATCCCGTTTGACGAACAGCATTTGCATTTTGGCAAGGGGCAATTGACGGCGACGCTGGAGCTTGCGCCCGGCATCCACACCCTGCGGCTGCAAGCGGCCAACGGCGCGCACATCGCCTTTGAGGGTGAGCAATATCGGGCGGAGATCACCGTCACGGTAAAGTCGCCGTGAGGCCGGATCGCTGAGATGTCCCTTGCCCAGGACCGGACGGAGGGTGGATAGAGGCTGGCATATTGCCGGCAGCAGGCGCGCTAGCCTCTTATGATCGACTCCACGCGGTTGGAGCAGCAAGGGCGCGGCAAGATCACTCCCCAGCCGCGGCTTGTCGGCGTTTGTGCGGGTTGTTGCGGGTTATTGAGGAACTGTGCCAAAGGAGAAGAGAACCATGCTAGCAACAGTGGGCGCGCCCCCGCTCGATATGGCGCGGCAGTTGATAGCGCAGCAGAGCTTCGCCGCCGCGATCGAAATGCTGGTCGCGCATGTGGACGGGCAGCCGGATGGTGAAGGCCATGCGCTGTTGGCCTTGGCCTACTTCTACAGTGAGCAATATGCCGCGGCGGAGAAGGAGTGCGCGCTGGCCCTGAACTATGACCCAGCCAATGCCGATTGGCTGGATCTGCGGCAGCGAGCGGCGGCGAATGCCCTGGCCGAGGTCAACGTTTTCGTGCCTGACCTGTCCTTCTTCGAACGGGAGAGGCTTTTGGCCAAGGCAATCGTGCCGCCCGGCGCGCTGCCTCTGGCGCCGCTGCCGTCGCCCGCGCCCGGCGGGTTGAAACGGCTCCGGCTTGTGCTGGGAAATGGGCTGGGCGTGGTGGCCTCGGCGCTGATGGGCGGCGCCACCGAACTCTATGGCCGCCTGGCCGGCTATCGAGACGCCGTTTGGACGAACTGGTACCGCCGCCCGTTTGTCCTAGCCATCCTCACGCTGGCCTATATGCGCCAGCAACTCAACACGCATAACCTCAAGAACACCTATCCCACAGGGACCTTGACCGGTTTCCAGCCGGCGGGAGAGACGCCGCCGCCCGGCGTTACCCATTTTCGCACGGCGGACGGAACCTGGAACAACCTCGCCAACCCGAAGGAAGGGGCCGCGTACACCCGCTTTATGCGCAACGTCGCCAACCGCGCCATTCGTCCGGCGACCGGCGACGAACTGCTCCACCCCAACCCCCGGGAGATCAGCCGCATCTTTCTGACACGCCACGGCGAAATGCGTGAAGTGCCTTTTCTCAACATGCTGGCCGCGTCGTGGATCCAGTTTCAAAATCACGACTGGATCAACCATGGCGAAGTCGCGCTGACCGATGTGATCGCCATTCCACTCGCCGAAGACGATCCCGCCCGGCGGCGTCACTGGCAGACGCATATCTTTGTCGGTAGGACGCAGGCCGACCCCACCTGGACGCCCGGCAGGGAGGAGACGCCGATCACGTTTATCAACGAAGTGACGCACTGGTGGGACGGTTCCCAAATCTACGGCAGCGATCAAGCGACGCAAAACCGCCTGCGCAGCGGCGTAGACGGCAAGCTGCGTCTCAACCCCGACGGGACATTGCCGCTGGACAAGAAAGGGGTGGAGGAGACCGGTTTTGTGCGCAACTGGTGGGTCGGCCTGACCATGCTGCACACGCTCTTCGCCCGCGAGCATAACGCCATCTGTGATCACCTGAAGGAAGCCTATCCTGAATGGGACGACAACCGGCTGTTCAACGTGGCACGCCTGATCAACGCTGCGGTCATGGCCAAGATCCACAGCGTGGAGTGGACGCCGGCCATTCTGCCCAACCCAGCCTTGGAGGCGGGTCTCAACGCCAACTGGTATGGGCTGCTGACTAATCTGTTCCGTTCGGGCAAACACCGCAAGACCTTGGCCGACATCAATGTGCGCAACCCGGAGTTGGGCGGCGTGGTAGGCAACCCCATCGACAAGCATGGGCAGCCCTATGGTCTGACCGAGGAATTTGTCGAGGTCTACCGGCTGCATTCGCTGCTGCCAGAAACGTTGAAGATTCGCCGCCTGGGGCGGGGCGATGAGGTCGCGGAGGTGCCGTTTATAGAGACCCGCCAGGCCGGTTCTGCCAAGTTGATCCGTCACACGCCGTTGGCCGACCTCTTCTATTCCTTTGGCAATCAGCATCCGGGGCAGCTTGTGCTGAACAATTTCCCGCGCTTTATGCAGGAGATGAGTATTCCGGGCAACCCGTTGTTCGACATGGGCGCGGTAGATATTCTGCGCGCCCGCGAGCGCGGGGTGCCGCGCTACAACGAGTTCCGCCGCCAGTTGGGTCTCAACCCAATCCGTACCTTCGAGGACCTGACCGACGACCGCGAAACGGTGGCCAAGCTCAAAGC
>QEUY01000333.1 GCA_003577365.1 Chloroflexota bacterium
TGCGCCGCAAGCGCCGGCTACATACGGCGGATGCCCCGTCGCCGGCCTACCCGTCGCACATGACAGAGGCGTCTTGATGTTGCGCTTGGCATTGCGCTTACCGTTGGGTTTGCCGTCACACACGCGCCGCCGGGTCTAGCCCAGCGGCGCGATTTCTTCTACAATACTCGGAGACTATCCAACCTGTGGCACCCGAAAGGATAGATTCCCGCATGTCTTCAGAAACGACCGCCGGTGCCGAATGTGCCGGCGGCCTGGGCGTGGGCCGCGCCCAGGTCACGGTCGACGTCACACGGCGCGCACCCCTGCGCCGCATCTGGCGCTACGCCGGCTATGACGAGCCAAACTACACCTACACCCCCAACGGGCGCGCCCTGCTTGCCAAGCTCGCCGCCATGTCGGATGGCCCCTATGCCATTCGCTGCCATTTTCTGCTCTGCTCCGGCGACGGCACGCCCAGCCTCAAATGGGGGTCAACCAATGTCTATACGGAGGAGGCCGATGGGACGCCCATCTATGACTGGACGATCATCGACCGCATCTTTGACACCTATGCCGGCCTGGGGCTGATCCCCTTTGTGGAACTGGGCTTTACGCCGCAGGCGTTGACGACCGCGCCCGCCGATACGCCCTATGCCGACCCGCGGCATGGCGGCTGGCGCTATCCGCCGCGCGACTATGGGCGCTGGCTGGAGTTGGTGCGCACGCTGGTGGCGCACTGCCGCGACCGCTATGGCCGGGCCGCGGTCAGCCAGTGGTATTGGGAGCTGTGGAACGAGCCGGATATCTTCTATTGGGCGGGCAGCGTACAGGAATACTGCCGCCTGTATGACTATACCGTGGCGGGGCTGAAGGCGGCGCTGCCCGAAGCGCGCGTGGGCGGGCCGGCCACGACCAGCAGCGCGGACCGCGCGACCTCCACCGATTTTCTGCGCGCCTTCCTGCAGCACGTCACGCGCGGCGTCAACCATCTCACCGGCGCACAGGGCACGGCGCTGGACTTCATCAGTTATCACGCCAAGGGAGGCAGCTTCCCGCGGCGGGCCGACACGCCCAAGATCACGCCCTCGATCTACACGCTGCTCAACAACGTCCAGGCCAGCCTGGCGGTGGTCGACGAGTTCCCCGAACTGGCCGGGTGCGCCGTGCATCTGACCGAATGCGACCCCGACGGTTGGGCCGCGGGCACGATCCACGACAACGCCAACCTGTTCTATCGCAACACCGAATATTATGCCAGCTATGTGGCCTGCACGGTGTGCAAGCTGAGCCGCCACGTCTCCGCCGCGGGCCGGCAGGTAGACAGCATGTTGACCTGGGCCTTTTTGTTTGAGGGCCGCGCCTATTTCGAGGGCTTCCGCACGTTGAGCACCAACGGCGTGGACAAGGCGGTGCTCAACGTCTTTCGGCTGCTCGCCAAGCTGGGCGGAACGCGGCTGGCGCTGACCAGCGATCGCGCCGTCGACCCGCTGAGCCGCGGGCGTGGCGACGACCGCGCCAGCCTGCCCGATATCGACGGCCTCGCCGCGCTCGACGAAACCAACGGCATCCAGGTCTTTCTGAGTAGCCACCACGACGACTGGGACGTGACCACCCCCAGCGAAATTGCCATCCGGGTGGAGGGGGTGGAACCGGGCCGGCGCTATCGCGTCGATGCCTCGCTGGTGGCCAAGGGCAGCGCCAACGCCTATACCGTGTGGGATGCCATGGGCCGCCCGCAGCCGCCCTCGGCAGAGCAACTGGCGGCGATGCAACGCGCCGCGCGCGTCCAGCCCCAAGCCTTGGGCGAGATCACCGCCGCTGCAGACGGTCTCAGCCTGTCGCTGCCCCTGCCCAGCCACAGCGCCTGCCTGGTGCAGTTTGTGCCAGTGGATTGAACCCGCGCAGCACGGTTGACAGCGTGCCGGTCTCTTGGTACTATCACTATACCAGTTGCCCAGGCATAGGCAGCAGCGCACCGCTGCGGGCGACTCCCCTGTATCGGCAGCGATTCACGCAACGCGCATTCACGCGGTTCAGGCACTATAAAGGAAGCTTTGCGATGGAAGTCCGTCCGCTGGGTAAGTCTGCGCTTCAGGTCAGTTCAATCGGGTTGGGCTGTGTCACGTTTGGCCGTGAGATCGACCAAGAGACTGCCTTTACGGTCATGGACCGGGCGCTGGAGCGCGGCATCACCTTGTTTGATACGGCAGAGGCCTATGGCCGCGGCGCTTCCGAGACGGTCATCGGCCACTGGCTGGCCGACCGCGGCACGCGCGACCGCATCGTGCTGGCCACCAAGGTGGCTGGGAGCCTGACCGCGGCGCATGTGCTGGAATCGGCGGAGGCCAGCCTCCGCCGGCTGCAAGTCGAGCAGGTCGATCTCTTCCAACTGCATCGCTTCGACCCCGACGCGCCGCTGGAAGAGACGCTGGAGGCGCTCAACCAGGTGGCAGAGCGCGGCTGGGCGCGCGCCGTGGGCTGCAGCAACTACAGCGCCGCGCAGCTTTCGCAAGCACTGGCGCTCCAAGAACAGCGCGGCTGGGCGCGTATGGTGTCGGTGCAGCCCAACTACAATCTGGTCGAGCGCGACATCGAGCAAGAGCTGCTGCCGCTCTGCGCCGAGCAGCAGATCGGCGTCATCTCCTACAGCCCGCTGGGCGCCGGCTTTCTCACCGGCAAATATCGTGAGGGCGGCTCGGTGCCGGCGGGGACCCGCTTCGACATGCTGCCCAGCCACCAGGACATCTATTTCAAACCGCGCGGCTGGCAGGTGGTCGAAGGGCTGCGCGCCCACTCCGAGGCATCGGGCATCTCGATGCTCCATCTGGCGCTGGCCTGGGCCATCGGCCAGCCGGGGATCACCTCGGTGTTGATCGGCGCGCGCAGCACCAAGCATGTGGACCAGGCCTTCGAGGCCGAGGCGATGGGGCTGTCGCCTGAAGTGCGTGCCGCGCTCAATGCGCTCTAGACGAGACATCGGCGTGTCCATTCTCAAGCCCCTCTCACGCGATACGCTGACCAAGCAGGCTGCCGACACCCTGCGCCGGTTTATCTTGGCCGAGACCGTGCGGCCCGGCGACGCGCTGCCCAGCGAACGCGAGTTGAGCGAAACGCTTTCGGTCAGCCGCAACATCGTGCGTGAGGCGCTGACCGTGCTGGTGGCAGAAGGGCTGATCGTCAAAAAGCCGGGCAGCGGCATCTTTGTCACGGACTTCGACCTGGCCAGTGTCACGCCGCCGATTGCCGTCAGCCTCGACTACGACGGTCGCGACCTGGCGGCGCTAGGCGAGGCGCGCGCCAGCGTGGAGCTGGGCGCGGTCGAGTTGATGGTCACCCGCATCACCGGCGCACAGTTGGTGCAGCTAGAGGAGATCAACCGGGCGCTGGCCGAAAAGCTCCAGCAGAACCGCAGCGCCGTGCGCCACGACATCGAGTTCCATACGGTGCTCTTCGAAGCGACACACAACCCGGTGCTGATCGATCTGGCGCCGCTGCTGGTGGAATATTTCCGCCTCTCGGTGGCGCAAAGCCCAGATGTCATCGTGCGCAGCCCCAAGCGCATCGCCGACGAGCACCAACGCATCATCGAGGGGCTGCGACAGCGCGATGTGACAGCCACCCGCCGCGCCCTGCTGGCCCATCTGGACCCGACGCGCAGCACGCCGTGGTCTAAAGCCAACGCCGAGTAACGCATCCAATCATCTAGCCAGGCAACCATCTAGTCAGAACGTATCTGGCTCAAACGTCTAGAAAGCAACACGGCCCATGGTTTCCCATCTGCGCGGCATTTACCCCGCTCTACTCACCCCGCTGACCGACGACGGCAGCGCCGTCAACTATGAGAGCCTGCGCCGCCTGGTCGAACGGCTGATCGGGGCCGGCGTCCACGGCTTTTTTGTCTGCGGCGGCAGCGGCGAAGGCATCCTGCTGACAGGGGACGAACGGCGGCAAATCCTCGAAACCGTGTTGGATCAGAGCGCAGGCCGCGCCCAGGTCATCGCGCATATCGGCGCGGTCTCCACCGCCCAGGCGCAGGAACTGGCGCGCCATGCCGCCGGCTTGCCCGTGGCCGCGCTGGCGGCGATCCCACCCATCTATTTCAAGGTCGACGGGGCCGCGCTGGTCGATCATTACCGGCTGATCGCCGAGGCCGCGGGCGACACGCCGCTGTGGGTCTACAACATTCCCAGCGCCACGGGTGTCGAGATCAACGCAGGGGTGATGGCCAATCTGCTGAACATCCCCACGGTGCGCGGCATCAAGTACTCCGCCTATAACCTATTCGACATGCGGCGCATCGTGGAACTGCGCGAGGACATCACCGTCCATTCCGGCTTCGACGAGGTCTGTGTGGCCGGGTTGAGCATGGGCGCGCACGGGGCGATCGGCAGCACCTATAATGTGCTGCCCGCGACCTTCTGCCGGCTCTATGCGGCGACGGCGCGCGGCGACTGGCCCACGGCCCACGCCATCCAAGGCGAGGCCAACCGCGTGATCCAAGCGTTGATCTCGGCCCCGCTGATCGCGGGGATGAAGGCGATTCTGAGCGCGTGGGGCATCCCCTGCGGCGGCCCGCGCCGCCCGCAGCGCCCGCTCACCGCCGAAGAGCGCGCCCACCTGCTCGCCGCCGTGGAAGCCGCCGGCCTGCTGGAGATGGAAGCGAGCATGGTAGCGGCGTAAGGAAGACCTTCCATGTCCTTCACATACCCGGTTGAACTCAAGCATATTTTCATCTCCCCCGGCCACAACTACTTTGGCAAGCCCAAAGATGGGCCGGGCGAACATCCCACGGTAGATGTCGCCGAAGCGCAGGCCCGCGCCGGGCGCGGGCTGGTGGGCGACCGCTATTTCGGCGTGCCCGCACATTACGACGCGCAGATCACCTTCATCGCCTGGGAGGTCTTTGCCGCGCTCCAGGCCGAATTCAAGCGGCCCGACCTGTCGCCGATCCTCACCCGGCGCAATGTGGTGCTGGCTGGGGCCGCGCTTAACCAACTCATCGGCCAGGAGTTCAGCCTCGACTTCGGCGACCACGGGGTCAGCTTCTTGGGGGCCAAGCCCTGCAATCCCTGCGCCTGGCTGGACGCCATGTTGGAGCCGGGCGCGCACGCCTTCTTGCGCGGGCGTGGCGGGCTGCGTGCCCGCATTCTGACCGATGGGCTGCTGCGCCGCGGCCCGGCGACCCTGCACACCGCCGTCCCGCTCGACCTCAGCGCCGCTGCCGCGCCCATCGCCAGGCCCCGCCTCCCGTAGGAATTGGGGATAGACGCGCGGCCAAAATCTTCTATAATGGAGCAAGCAC
>QEUY01000334.1 GCA_003577365.1 Chloroflexota bacterium
CAGCGCAAGCCTAGACAAACAGGATCAGAGCGACGAGTTGGACGGCGACCTATCGGGCGGCGAACCGTCCACAGGGCTAGCGCGCCTGGTCGGCGACGCCATGAGCACCTTGGCCGGGACGCAGCAGGCCGTGCTCAACAGCCAAAGCGCATTGCGCGAAATGCTCAACGTGGTCGTGCAGGACAATTTTAACCTCAAGGACGAGAATCGCAAACTGCGTGACCGAATGCTCGAATTGGAGCGGGCGCTGGCCGAATATCAGCGCCGCGAAGAGACGCGCAAAGAACGCAGCGAGGGCCGCCTGCGCGCCCTCGAAGCCACGGTGGCAGCCCTCCAACAACAGATCGCTCAGTTAGTCCAGTTGCAGCGGCAGCAGCAGCGCCGCCGCGGCTGGTTCGGCTAACGTCTAGACCAGCCCAATCGGGGCGCGGCCTGGCGTCTGCGCCGGCTGGGGCTTGACGCTGGGCTTGACGCTCGGAAAGGTCTCGCTCACCAACGGCTCGCCCACCAGGTCATATTCCATCGCCCCGTTGATATAGACCTCGATCATCTCCCCTGCCGGCACGCCGCCCACGCCCGGCACCAGCACCAACCCATCGACCTCCGGCGCATCGCGATAGCTGCGGCCCAGCAGCAGCGGCTGGCGGCTGCCCTCGATCTCGCCTTCGCCTTCGACCAAGATCGCCAACTGCTTGCCCACCTGCGCCTGGTTCTTGCGCAGGCTGATCGGCTGCTGCACCTCCATCAAGCGCGCATAACGCTCCGCCTTCACATCTTCGTCCACCGGGTCGGGCAGCAGCGCGGCGGGCGTACCCGGTTCGGGGCTAAACTGGAACGCGCCCACCTTGTCGAATTCGATGGCCCGGACAAAGTCCAGCAGCCCCTGGAATTCCTGCTCGGTCTCGCCCGGATAGCCGACGATAAAGGTGGTGCGCAGCGCGATGCCGGGCATGGCGGCGCGCAGCTTGGCGATATGGTCATAGACCATCTCCAGCCGCGAGGGGCGGTGCATGCGGCGCAGCGTGGCCGGGTCGCCATGTTGCAGCGGCATATCCAGATAGGGCACGATCTTGGGTTCGCGGCCCATCACCTCGATCAACTCGTCGCCGACATGGCCGGGATAGGCGTACATCAGCCGCAGCCAGCGCAGGTCGTGGCCGGCGCGCCGGCAGATGGCGCTGAGCAGGCGCGGCAGGCTGTTGGCCTCGCCCCAATCGCGGCCATAATCGGTCGTGTCTTGGGCCACCAACACCAGTTCCTTGGCCCCGGCCTGCACCAAGGCGATGGCCTCGTCTACCACGGCCTCCAGCGGGCGGCTGCGCAGCTTGCCCTTGAAGCTGGGGATGGTGCAAAAGGCGCAGGGTGCGTTGCAGCCGTCTGAAATCTTGAGATAGGCGCTGCCGCCCAGCACCGGCGGGCGCGGCACAGCCTGCGTATATTCCTGGCCGGGGTCGTCCAGCAGCGCGGGCACGTGATAGCCCGGCGTGAGCGGTGCTTCGCCCAGCAGCTCATAGCGCGCCCGCGGACGCGCCGTCTTGCCCCCGCGGATCTGGCCGATCAACTGCAGCACATCCATCCAGCGGCGTGTGCCGAGCAGCCCGTCCACCTTGGGGACGCGCGCCAGCACCTCTTGGCCGTTGCGCTGCGCCAGGCAGCCGGCGGCGATCAGGACCTGGTTGCGCCGCTTGTGGCGGCCCAGGTCGGCCAGCACGCCGATCGATTCCTCCTTGGCGGCCTCCAGGAAGCCGCAGGTATTGACGATCAAGACATCGGCTTCGCGCGCCGCCGCCGTGGCGCGATAGTCCGCGCCCTGCAGCAGCATCTCGATGCCGTCGCTGTCGACCTTATTCTTGGGACAGCCCAGGGTGATCAGGTGATACTTCAACGCCAACCTCTCCCTCATGCGCTTCCTGCGCCCACATCTCCAACACGGCCAGCATATCGCGATAACGCCGTTCGGCCAGCGCCTGCGCCGGTGCGGTGTTCATGCTTGCCACCGTATGGACCAACGTCTTGTGCGTAAACTCATAGTTGTCGGCGCGCCGTTCTTCCAGCGTGTGAAATGCGGCATAGGTGGTGCTCAGATTGAACATCAACGCCTGCACCCCCAGCTTGGTCAGCTTGTCGGCGTCCCACAACACCGCCGCTTCGAGCGGAGACAGCGGCTCCGCATCGGCGGCGCGAAACAGCCCCACATGCTTGCGGATGGCGTCGGCCACGGCGGGCAGTTTCTCCTGCGGGAAATCGCTGGCGGCCAAAATCGCCTGCGCGGCGCGCGCGCCGGCCACCCCATGGCCGGGCTGTTCCTTGCGTACATCATGCAGCCACGCCGCAGCCTCCACGATCTCACGGTCGGCGCCGGTCGCCTCGGCCAGCCACAGCGCCAACCCCACCACCTGGCAGACATGCTCCCAGCGGTGGTTAAAGGGGATCGGCTCCCCCGGCTGCACCTGCCACACATGGCGCGCTTCGGCTTCAGCTTGGGCGGCGGCGGCCCGCTGTGCGATGGCGCGCCAGCCCGTCTGGACCGTGCCCGGCCCGCTTGCGCCCGATTCGGTCATGCCCGCCTGCCCCATGCTCACCCCCCTGGCTCCAAATCCAAGACGCGGAAAGGATAGACGTTGATCACCTCTGTCTCCTCATAGCGGGTTTGGGTCGTCGTATTCTGCCGGTAGAGATGGATATGGCCGTGGAGCAGATAGCGCGGTTTGAACCAGCGCATAAAGATCAAGAAGCTTTCAAAACCCTGGTGGGCGCGGTCGGGCTGGTCGTGGATGCCGCGCGGCGGCGAATGCGCCAGCAGCACGTCCAGCCAGCGGCCATAGCGCACTCGGTTCATCGCCAGCTTGGGGGCCAGGCGCAGGACATTGAACCACATCTCGCGTTCGGTATACTGGTACTTGGGGGCCAGGTTATAGCGCATCGACCCTTCCAGCCCAGCCAGGAGCAGCGCGCCTTCGCGCCGGGTCTCCAGATGGAGGTTCACCGCGCCCATCGGTTCATGTTTCTGGCTCCAGTTGCCCCCCTGATATTCGATCTCGCGGCCGTGGTTGCCAAAGACATAATAGCAGGGGCGGTTGACGGTGCTGACCAGATATTCAATATAATAGAAGGGGAGATCGCCACAACTGAGGATCAGATCGACAGCCCCCACGCGCTGTTTCACGGCAGGGCTGTAGAGCACTGGTTCGACTTTATCGGAGACGGCCAACACACGCATAGACAGTGATTGTAACATTGCCCAGGAGGAGGGTCAAAGCACACTGGATAAAAAGCGGGCGTGCAAAAATATCTCACAGCCGTCTGCAACCTTTGGGCCGCGGCTGCGTACTGTTGTATGAATAGACACGCCAAGCCAAGCCGGCGCAGATAGCAAACCCCGCTCCACTTGCGGCGCCGGCAGAGGCAGAGGCAATAGCGAAGCGATTTCAGGGAGAACGCAAACCATGTCCGATGATCTGAACCGCACACCTGCGGACGAGACCAACGCCCATCTGAGCGGGGAAGACGCTCAACCGCACGCCGCGCAACCGGCCGCGGCGCAGCCCGGCTCCGGCCCCACGCCGGTCGAACGCGCCGCCGAGACGGCACGCGAACAGGCCGGCGAAGCCGCCAGCGCGCTGCGCCGCGGCGAATTTATGCAGGACGCCGGGGTGGACCCCACGGCGGACAAAGATGACAAGCTGATCGCCCTGCTCTCCTATGCCACGCAGATCGTGATTCCGGTCGTGATGCCGGTGATCGTGCTGCTGAGCGAGAGCAGCAAGAAGCGCCCCTTCCAACGCTACCATGCCGTCCAGAGCCTGGCCTTGATGCTGCTCTTTGTCGTCATCGCGGTCGCAGTCGGCATCGGCACAGCCATCTTCCAGATTGTGCCCCTGCTGGGCCAACTGCTGGGGGTGCTGGTGCTCTGTCTCACCCCCATCGCCTATCTGATGGCCGTGGTGGCGCTGCTCTACTACGGCTACCAAGCCTATCAGGGCAAACGCTTCGCCATTCCGGGGCTGACCAGCTTCCTGCGCGACCAGGGCTGGATCGACTGACACTGCCCGCAGCTCAGCCCAGAAGGCGACCGGCACTTTGCGACGTGCCGGTCGCCTTTTTTGTTTTTCAAACCTCGACTCAACTTTCCGCAATCGTTTCCGTGTTCAAGGCGAAATTATCAAGTTTAATATTGATTTTTCTAAAATAGGGTATTGACAAACCTCAATTTTCTGCTATGATGCTTTCGAAAACAGCAAGCGGTTTGCTTTCACGCAGACAGATCGGAGGCACAGCCATGTTTGAGCACTACACGCCCGACGCCTGGATGGCGCTCGCCAAAGCCCGCCATCAAGCCGCGCTGGAGGACGCTGCCGCTTACCGCCGCCTGCCGAAAGCCGCCCCCCAGGCTCCGGCGCGCCGGCTGCGCGACCAACTCGGCGACTGGCTGATCAGCGCCGGCCAGCGGATCAAACCCGCCGTCCCGGCAGAGCCGCGCCCGGCGCTCGTCCACCCTCGCCGTCCCTGACGGCCCAGGGATCTAGCGACCCAGGAATCTCTCACATGAAGCAGCCAATCAGAAAGAACCGGCCATGAAACCCTTACCGATGCGCAGCCCCTTTGACGGGGGCGAAATTGTCGTCACCCGCTTCTACTGTCCCGGCAGCGATGTCAGCGTGGAAGGGCGCTTTGCCGTCGCCATGCCCTTTGCCCAACTGTCCCCCGAACAACTGCGCTTTGTCGAGACCTTTGTACGCTGCGAGGGCAAGCTCTCACGCATGGAAGACGAGATGGGCCTCTCCTACCCCACCCTGCGCAGCCGGCTGCATGACATCATCCGCGCCCTGGGCTATGAACCGGGCCGCGAAGAAGGCCCAGCCATTTCGGAAGACGCCCGCCGCGCCATCCTCAACGAGCTGGACCAGGGCAAGATCACATTCGAGCAGGCCATGGCGCGCCTGCAAGGAGATGAAGCATGAGCAGTGAACAATCTGTCGAGAGTGGCCGCCAGCCCACGTTGACCGTGCGCGCCGTGCACGGCAATCTGGTCGTGCGCGGCTGGGGCGAAGCGCGCATCTTGGCGCGCGCCGCCGACACGCTCCAGTTGCAGCGTGACGAGGAGGAAGGCTGGACACTGTCGGCCCCAGGCGATGCGCTGCTGTTTGTGCCGCAGGCGGCGCGCCTGATCGTGCAGGATGTCCACGGCGACGGCCAGATCACCGGCGTGGAAGGCGACATCATCGTCCAGAACTGCCATGGCAACCTGGTGCTGGCCCAGACCGGCCCCGCCACCCTGGATACC
>QEUY01000335.1 GCA_003577365.1 Chloroflexota bacterium
ACCTTGGCCCCCAGCATGGCGCGCAACGACAACCGTTAAGCTGGCCCTTAGCATAATCGCATAAGGACAAGCGGGCCTTCTGGTTTTGCCAGGAGGCCCTTTCTATTGGACTGATGCCCACCGTCGCAGGCCAATCCTAGCCATCTGACCAGGTACATGCCTAGTCAGATACATGGTGCGACGTGGCCCGCCCAGCGCGAAACTGGCTCTGGAGGTTGCCCGTCACACCCTTCATTGTCATTATCCACACCTCGCCGCCTACAACATTGCTGAAATCCAAGGTTCAGTGGGTGGCAACCTCTAACCCCTTCTTCTTGAGATCTTCCCCTTCCCCCTGTTAGCGTAGGATCGGCATATAGGCGGTCATCCCAGGGACACGCACCACCACGCCGATCAGGATAGGCGGTTTGAACATCTCGTTCACGATCACCACTCGCTTCTCCGTCCCACGCAGCACATACTCCGCCGGCGGCTCAATCGTCAGGTAGTAGGAGTTATAGGGCACCTGCTGCCATCGGAAGATGCCGTCGGCGTCGGTGACACCCGTCCGGCGATAATCGGCAGCGGCGGGAGCATTGGCGGCTGCGTTCAAGCCGGTGTCGACCAGCGTCACCTTGACGTCTTCGACCCGGTCTTCATCCTGCTCAAATTTGCCGTTGCGGTTGGCGTCGACAAAGGCGCGGCCCCACAGCTCGACGGTCTGCAGCGTGTCGGTGTAGGCCACCGTCACCTGATGAGCGGCGGCGGGCATGGTGAGCTTGTTGGTGAGGTTGGTCGAGTTATCGTTGTTCGTGCCCATCCAACTGCCCACATACCATTGCGCCGCGGGCGTCGCCTTCAGGCTGATGGCTGTGCCGGCGAGGAACTTGCCGGCAGCGCAGCCGGGCGAGTTGGCCGGGGTGGCCGTGGGATCGCTGCCCTGGCCGGTGTGGCGCAGGGCGAGCGCATAGCAGGGCAGCGCGCCCAAGGTCACCCGCCCCCAGCCGTAGCCGTTATCCTGTCCGGCTGCGCCCAGGTCGACGGCGCGCCCTTCCAAATAGCTCTGGATCTGGCTCGGCCCGTAGCTGGGGAAGAGGGTCGCCACCAACGCCGCCGCGCCCGCGACATGCGGCGCGGCCGCCGACGTGCCAAAGAAGGGGCGGAGCGACACCGTCGAAACACCATCATAGCCGCCCAGGTTGGGCTTGACGATGCCGCCGCTTGCCGTCCCGCCCGGCCCATTGGTTGGCCCTTGGGAGCTAAAACTCTCCAGCGTGTAGGGGTCGGCATAGGCGAGCGCGCCCACGGTCAACACGGCCTGCACATCGGCGGGATGGATCAGGCTGCGCGCTGCAACGGCTTCGTCGAGTGAAGCTACCTTGGGCGCAAAGAACTCAAAATGCGCGCCGCGCGTGGCGCGATAGCGGGTAATGGCAAAGCCATAGGCCGTCGTCTCGCCGTCGGAGATGGCCCCCACCACTTCGACCGGCTGCTGGCCGGGGCCGCCATCCTGGGTATCGATGCCGCGCGCGACGGTATCCCACCCCACGCCGTTCCAGCGCAGCAAATAGAGATCATAGTCCTGGTCTACGACGCTCCAGTCGTCCCAACGCAGAAAGCCCAGAATGAGGTTGCCCGCTGGAATGCCGTAGACAGCGCCGTCGCCCGGCCCAAAATAGTTGACCTCTTGGCTGCCGTTGAAATTATGGATATCGTCGCCGTCGGAGTCGGCAAAACTGCCCCCCCAGTGGGCGTCGCTCTCATTGCCGGCGGCGTTGACCCAAAGCACCCCCGCGCTGCGCGCCTGGGCGATGAGGTCGGCCAGACGGCCTGTGCCGTCGCCCGGAGCCACCGCCGGGAAACCACCAGAATAGGAGATCACATCCACCTGAACGGTATTGACCAGCCAGTCCACCGCCTCTTCGGCGTCGATCAACGTGCTGATCTTGGCGAAAAAAAGCTGCGCATTGGGTGCGATATCGTGGATGATCTCGGCGCAAGCCGTGCCATGCTCCGTCGTGCCGTTCACGTCAGCGTCGGTTTCAAAGTCGACGAAATTGCGCACCGTCACTGCCGCCGGCAGTTCACTGCCCAGCAGGTTCGGATAGCCCATATAGCCGCCGTCGATAATGCCCACCTTCACCCCTGCCCCGCGGATCCCCGCCGCGTGCCAGGCGGCGACATTGAGCGCCTCGCCGCCTTCGCTGCGCACCGCGCCTTGGCTCAGGCTCTGCACTGCCGGCTGGCGAATGCGCGCGATGGCGGGGTGTTCCGCCAGCGGCGTCAGCGCCTGCACCGGCAGCCACGCCTGGATCACGGCCCGGTCGCCGCTCATGCCGGTGATCTCCCCGCCGGCAGCCGGGAGCGCCTGCAAGACCGCGTCGACCTGGTCAAGCTGAGGCACGATATGCACTTGCACGCGCCCATCGCGGGCGGCTTGGCCATGGGCTTGCGCCGCGGCGAGGGCTTGTTCCGGCGATGCGCCGGCAGCAGCGGCGACCTCGCTCAGCGCCGTATCCAGCACGGGGAGCTTTGCGGCGGGGAGAAAGAGCGCGGGGTCAATATTCAGCGTCTGCGCATCGGCGGGCAGCGTCATGATCTCCCACGCAGCCATCGGCGCAGACGGCGCGGCCAGCGCAATCTCCGCCATGCCAGGCGCCAGCGCGCCCCCGGTGAGGGCCAAAATGGCCGCTAGGCGAACAATGGCGGTCACGGCAAGATGACCACCATGCCCGCCCCACAGTTTGGAAATGCGTATGAGGTTCATCTTTTTCAAGACTCCCGAATCGGTTCATGAAAAAATCACGGGATAGCCACATACGCACCGGGCATGTGGCAAGAAGAGGGCTGCGGACCCGCAGCCAGGCCCTGCTATCGAGATCGACACGCCATAGATTTGCTCCTAACCTGGGGTGGATGGACGGCGCATCGCTTGCGCCTTGGGCGGGAGCCGCGATACAGCGAACAGAATCAAGCGGCCAAAAGCACCACGCGCTCAACCGGCGGCAATACAGATAGCGGTTAAGCGTGGGGGAGAGTCATCGAGTTTACTCTCTGGAGTAAAGAGCCTCGCTGAGGCAATGATGTCGCGAGGCGGCAGTGGCATATAAGAGCCGCCGCTTCCAGTATAGCAAAAACTCGCGCCAAGTAAAGCACAAGTTTCTGCAATCGAACCGGCAGCGGGCGCAGCGCAAATACCAAATACAATGTGCGTGAATGCTAATGCTACTGGGCGGCAGCCGGCGCGGCAAGGATCGTGACGGGAACCGGCCCGGCCATGTCCCGGCGCAAGGCCGTCTCATAATCGACGTCCACCACCCAGTTCCGGCTGAGCAGCAGATCGACATGCTGGCCTGCCGCTGCGTCGATCACGAGAAATGGCCCTTCCACAATGCCGCCCTCCCATTGCAGCCAAATGCGCCGGTTGATATCCCCGGCGCGCAGCAGCGCCGCATAGCCGACACAGGCGCTGCAGGGTTGAACCTGGCCCAAGTGCAGCCGATAGGCATATACCTCCTGCATCACGCCCGGATTGTAATACATGGCCTGGCCGCTCACCGGCAGCCGCGTGAACTCGGCAGACGCCTGTGCCGTCGCCCATGCCGCCGGCGCTGTGCTGGCCGGCTGCGTGGCAGGTGGGGCTGTGGAGGGCAGCGCGGTGGAGAGGGGGGTAGGCGTCGGCACAACTGGCCTGGTCACGGACAGGACGCTGGCTGGTGTCACTGAAACCTTGAAGTCGTATCTATCCGGATAGAGCGGCTTCTGATCGTCGATCAGCACAAAGGGAGCCGGCGCCGCGGGCCGCGCGAGCGTGAAATCAGGCGCGACCTGCCCTATAACCTGGTCGGGCGGCTCCGGTTCGGCCAGGGCAGCGGCATCTTCGTCCAAGCCGGCAGCCGATAGCGAGCAGGTCCCAACCCCAAGACAGAATACGGTCACCGTCACCGTCCAGACAAAGCGCATGACACACTCCTCATACGTCTCAACATACGTCTCAACACGACGCAAGCAAAGATGGAGGAACTGAGGTCCATACTCGGTCTGCAGCGAGTACGGGTATTCCGTTCATCTGGCGATGAGTACAGGGGCGCTGTCCGGTCTATTGAGTCCACAAGTTTGCCATCAGAGAATAAAAGTTGCAACTCTCGTATAACCGGTGAGGTTCGGTCGGTTGGCGCAGGCAGTGGCCCTCTGCTACACTGTGTACAGCAGCGCCTTGGGCGATGCGCCCACCATGGCGCTGCTGCGGGGTCTATCGTTGCGCCGCAGCGCACAAGGAGCAGCCATGAGCGATCTACAGCGGCAGTTTGAAACAGCCGCCGCCGCCGCCAAATCCCTGGCAGCCAAGCCCGACAACGACACGCTGCTACAGCTCTATGCGCTGTACAAACAGGCAAGCATGGGCGATGTCAGCGGCAAGCGGCCTGGCTTCGCCGACTTTGTGGGCCGCGCCAAGTATGACGCTTGGGCCGAACTGCGCGGCACACCGCAGACGACGGCGATGCAGCGTTATATCGAGCTGGTGGACAAACTACAACGCGCGTGAGGCTGCGCGCCGAGTTTACCGACCGAGTTCGCCGGTGCGGGTTACTCGTCGTCGGGGCGCACAGGCCGGCGCAGGGCCTTGGTGTAGCTGCGCTGCGCTTTGGCGGCGCGGCGTTCGGCCTGTGCAGCCGCGGTCGGTTTGGTTTTGTGCCGCGGCTTGGGTTTGACCGTCGCTTTGCGGATCAGTTCGACCAGTTGCTTGAGCGCATCGTCGCGGTTACGCACCTGCGTCCGGTAGCGCCGTGCATCGATCACGATCTGCCCGTCGGCAGTGGCCCGGTTGCCCGCCAGCCGCAGCAGACGGGCGCGCACGTCCTCCGGCAGAGACGGCGAGCGGGCGGCATCGAAGCGCAACTGTACGGCGGTTTCGACCTTGTTGACGTTCTGCCCGCCAGGGCCGGAGGCGCGCACAAAGTCCCACTGTAATTCGTTGTCTTCCAGGTGAATCCCCGGTGTCACGGCGATCATAGATCCCTCCAGCGCGCCTGCAGCGGTGGTTCCGGCCGGGCGCAGGCACAGACGCGCAGGCCGCAGCGATTATACCAGACCCAGGCGACAGAGCGACGAGAACGAGGCTCTGCCTGCTTCATCTTTTCATCATCACTTTATGTCACTTTACGGCGAGACTTGCGCGATCAAGCACTGAGCAGCACACTTCAATCATCTACGATAGCACAAGGGCGAGGGCCATGCAGACCTCATCTACACCAATTTTATCTACATCGATTTCATCGACACCCACTTTATC
>QEUY01000336.1 GCA_003577365.1 Chloroflexota bacterium
CCGATCAACGCGCCGTGACGGTTTTGTAGAAGCGGCAGCGCGACACCTCGCCACGTCCACTCTTCGGTGTTCAGGAGCATGCCCAACGCTACAGTTTGCAGAAACATCAGCCCTGCCTGACCCAGCGGCAGTGCGTAGATGGGAAGCGTCGGCGTTTCGCCCGTGAGCATGGCATGTAGTCCCACGCCAGCCAGCATGTAGGCGGCCGGCCCCAGCAACGCCACGGCGTACCAGCCCAGCCCGACCCGCCAGCGGAAGAACCGCGCTACCAGGTCACGCACCCCGGCCCAGCCATCCGTCAACCCGGTCGTAATCAGCGCGGCCCACAGCGTCCCCAGCCAGCCGGGGAGCAGCCCGCCCGCGATCCATTCATCCAAGAGCGTGCGTTCGGGCGGCGTGCCGGTCGTGATCGTCGGCTGATAGGCGCGACCATAGGGGCCGGCCCAGCGCCCGCTGGCATGGTGCAGATGCAGCACGGCGCTCAGCCCCAGGCGCGCCAGCATCGCCCGTGCGCGGCTGCGCGTGGTGGCGCCTCGGCTCAGTTCGGCCAGGCCGCCCAGGGCGCGTATGCTCACCGGCAGATAGGTGGGGCTGTTGAACTCATGCGGGTGGCCGGAGCGGTTGGTGAATTCGATCCAGGCCGCCAACTTGGCGCGCCCGCGCGCCAGCAGCGCCGGGTCGTGCAGCAGTTCCCCGCCCAAACAGGTGTTGGCGATGTCCAGCGCCGTGATGTTGGTGTAGGCGGGCAACACGTCCAGCCGTGCGATCTCGCCCAACCCCAGCCGGATCGCGTCCATCACGCGGCCATGCAGCGGCGGGCGCAGCCGGTCGCCGTGCCGGATCATCATGGGGATGAGCGAGCGCAGCACAAAGGTGACCGCGTTCAGGTCCTCGATCCAGGTATCCTCGGCCATCCAGCGGAACGCGCCCAGATGCGGGTCGCGCGGGTCCCGTTCCTGGCAGCGCAGCACCGCTTCGAGCACGACATGCGCCAGGTCGATATCCTGCGCCGCGCCGTTGGCGACCAGTTGTGCGGCCAGGCTGGCGCCGGCGCGCACTTCGTGGAAGGTGCCGTATTCGGTGGTCTTGGCGGGCAGGGCCGCACCCGGATCAAAATTGGGCGGCAGGGTCATGGGGTGGATCATCACAACCTCCAGCCAGATTGAAACATGCCGGGATGCCAGGTTCCTCTCGATTGTACTGTAGGGCGGCGTGGGGCACAACGCCGCGTTTTTGTCTTGTGTCTCGGTCTGGGCTAAGATCAAGGGCATTATGGTACGGAGCAGGGCATACCCGCCGTTTTTGATGCAAAAGACCGCGTGGCTGCGCCGCGGGGTGCTGATCTTCTATGCGCTTCTGCTGGGGCTGGGGCTGCCCTTTATCTGCTGGGGCACATGGGCCGACCCGTCCCACGCCCACGCCGGGCCGCATTGGGTCTTTGCCGCGCCGCCCGCTGTGCCAGCGGTTGATCCAGTGGCGGCAGGCGCGGCGCCTGCGCATCACCCGCCGCGGACCGGCGACGACCTGCCCACCGGCGCGGCGCGCCCCTTCACGGCGTTTATGCCTTTTTTACCCCTGAGCGCGCCCGTCGGCTGCTGGCTGCATCTGCCGCCGCGCCGCGGCGCGCGGCTGCGCCAGACCTTCCCCACCCGCTCGGCGGACCTGGCGATCCCCACGCCGCCCCCGCGCGCCTGCGCCTAGCATTTTGCCCGGTCACCGCGCCGGGGGTGTGGCAGAAATTTCCCATTGGATCAGAAAGGAACAATCATGAAGCCAACGGATTGGGGGGCGCGCCTGTCGCCCGCCCTTCTTCTCTTTGTCCTGATTTTGGCTGTGGCGGGTGGCGTGGCGGCGTGCGCCGCGCCCGGCCCGGCTGCGGATGACAGCGGCCTGCAGATCACCCTGCTCTATTCACGCGGCGGCGAGATCATGCGCGTGCGCCTGGCGGATGCCGCGGGCGCGGCGGTGACCGATGCGGTGGTCAGCCTGGAGGGCAATATGAACCACGCCGGCATGGTGCCGGTCGCGGCCGAGGGGGTGACCGACGACGCCGACGGCAGCGCCGACGGGCAGTATACGCTGCCCTTTGCCTTTTCGATGTTGGGCGATTGGATCTTGACCGTGACGGTCGAGCAGACGGACGGCACGGCGGTGAAGCGCGATATCGACGCGCAGGTGACCAGCGAGAGCGTGACGATTGCCGGAACGCTCCAAGCGGAGACGCCCGGCGGCGAACTGCAGGTGACGGATGTGCGCGCCCGGCCCGCGCCGCTGGCGGGCGGCACAGGCGCGGTCTATCTGACGGTGGTCAACGGCACGGCAGAGGATGAACAACTGGCCGCGGTGAGCAGCCCGGTGGCCGAGGCCGTCGAACTGCATGAAACCGTCGACGACAACGGCGTCATGCGCATGCGCCATGAGCCGGAGGGGTTTGCCATCCCCGCGGGCGGCACGCTGCAACTGGCGCCGGGCGGCAAACATGTCATGTTGATCGGGCTGGCCGCGCCGCTGGCCGTGGGCGATACGATCACGCTGACGCTCACCTTTGCCCATGCCGGGGAGAAGGTGATCCAGGCGCCGGTGGTAGAGATCGAAGGGTCGGGGCAGTCGCCCATGCACGCGTCTGATGGCGACGATGCGCACATGGAGCACCAGCCGGGCGCAAGCATGACGCCGACCCCTGCCGAAGAGCATGACCAGGAACATGATCACGGCACGGGCAACTGAGGGCGCGCCTCAGCGCGTGCGCTTGCTGCGCCGCATCCGTTGGCGACAACCGGCGACGGCGGCGCGAAAGCTGCGCTGCGGCGCGGCGGGATAGCTCCCGCGCACGGCCCGGTATTGTTCGATCCACTGGGCATAGAGAGGGCGCAGCCCGGTATGCGGCGGCAGGCCGGCAAGCTGGCGTTCGAGCCAAGCATTGCAGGCCAGGGGCGGCGCACCGCGCCCGCGGCGGCGGGGCGCGGCGCTGGCAACGGTGGTCGGGGAAGCTGAAAAGTAGGCGGCCATGTGGTCCACAACCGTTGCCAGCGCCACCGGAAGAGGGGGCCAGCGCCGCAGCTCCAGGATCAGACGGCGCTGGCGGAGGGGGATGGGGGTGATCGAAAAGGCGACCTGTCCTGGGCTAAAGGGGTCGTTGTGCGGCATGGCATAGAACGCCAGGGTCTCATAGTGCTGGGGGAGATAGATCATGGCTGTGTTTCGATCCTGTCCGAAGTCACGCGGTCCCAGCATCCAAAACCCTCCACGTGGGGGCGGCAGCGCCCCCACGAAGGCATGCAACCAGCGCACGAGGTCGCCTGAGGCGGCGTCGTTCTGCACAAGACAAGTTTCACACGCGTCCATAACAGCCAAATTCGGCAACCCTGCAAGGGCGGCGCCCGCCTGGGCATGACCTGGCAGGGTGGCGGGGGCGCCGCCGTTCATTTTGGCCTGAGATTAGCACATATGTTCTATTGGCGCAAGAGGAAAGAATTCGGAGCGGGGATATGACGAAAAAAGGGGAGAGGTGTCGTTGATCGGATCGGCGGAATCTCTGCGCTTGCGCGCATTCTTGTTCTGTGTGTAACCGAGCCACGACCGTGTTTTGCTCGCCTATCGCTGTGGGTGTGCGCGCTGCTCCGCCTTATCTAGTAGTCGTGCGCTTGGCCGGCCGTCGATTGGCAAAGGAGCTATCCATGAGCGTTGAACGTTTGCAGCAGCAGATTCGCGCTGCCGAAGCGCGCTATCGCGCCCGGCCCCCCAGGCCGCGCGGTGTGGTCGGCCCCGGCGCGCCGGAAGCCGCGCTTCCCCTGCCCGACACCCCGCAGCGCATCATCCAGCGCGCGCAGCGGCTGGGCATGGCCGAGATGGTCGGCGCAGTGCTTTCGCGTGAGGTCGCCCCTCCAGGCCGCACCCCGATCCAGGCGCTCTATGAGCGCATCATTGCCCAAAACGACCTGCTCGGCGCGGCTTTTCTGCTTGAGGGCGCGCAGGTTTCGCGCTCCGTGGGCCGCATCACCGTGCGCACCCCTGCCGGACGCCCGCTGCATTGGGGGACTGGCTTTCTTGTTTCGTCGCGCCTGCTCTTGACCAACAACCATGTGATCGCCACCCGCGCCGAGGCCGTGCCCAGTGTGGTCGAGTTCAATTACTATGTCCAGCCCGACGGGCGCACCTCGACTTCTATTCTCTTTGCGCTGGAGCCGCAGAGCTTTTTCATCACCAACCCGCAGCTCGACTATACCCTGGTCGCGGTTCAGGCCGTCAACGCCGCAGGCGTGGCGCTGGAATCGCGCGGCTGGAACCCGATGATCCCCGATCAAGGGAAGATTCTGGTGGGCGAGCGCGCTAATATCCTGCAGCATCCCCAGGGGGAGCCGCAGCAGCTTGCGCTGCGTCAGAACGAGATCACCGAACTGCTGGACGATTTCCTACACTACGTCTCCGACACCCACCAGGGGTCGTCCGGTTCGCCAGTTTTTAACGATCAATGGGAACTGTTTGCGTTGCACCATGCGGGCGTGCCGCAGCGCGACGACCAAGGGCGCATCCTGCTCCGGTCGGGCCAGCCCTGGGACAACCGCGCCACCACGGCAGACCAGATCTCCTGGATCGCCAACGAGGGGGTGCGTATCAGCCGCATCGTGGCCGACCTGGAGCAGCGTATCCGCAGCCTGCCCGCGGCCCAAGCCGCGCTCTATCGCGCCGTCTTTACCCCGCGCCCGCCGCTGGAAGAGTCGTTGGCGACCGGCGGCGCAGGGGTCAGCGCCGGCGTGGCCGCCGCGGCCACGACCACTACCGTGGAGCCGGACGGCAGCATCACCTGGACGATCCCGATCCAGATCCGTTTCAGCATGGGCGCGACTGCACCGGTGGTCTCGCCGCTGCCCGCGCCCATCCCCGCGCCGGTGCTCACACCCCAGCCGCCGGCCCCACCCCAACCCGACGAGGAGCCTGCTCCCGCCGATTTGGACCCGGCCCTGGCCGCGCTGCAGGTGGGGCTGGAGCGTCCCTACTACGATGAGGCGGCAGACCAGGCAGCGCGCGACCAGTATTATGCAAAGCTGGCCGCCGACCTCCCCCCTGCCGACCGCTTCGCACAGCTGCGCGGTCTGCTGCGCGACACCCACACGGGCCACTTCTCCTATCAAGAGGCGCGGCTGAACCATCTCTATCCCTGGGTGGATCTGCGCGAGGAGGGGGCGCAGCGGCGGCTGCACAGCATCTAGTCGGGCATCGCCTTTGAGGCGGAGGAGTTTATTCGCGAGGATTTGCGCATTG
>QEUY01000337.1 GCA_003577365.1 Chloroflexota bacterium
CGCTGCCGGCGGTTGTCGAGTTGCGCCTTGGCGCGACAGCCCCCGGCCACCAAGCGCGCCAGGTGCGCCATCTGCTGGGGCTGCTGCCCAGCCCTATCCCCCTGCCCCCGGACACAGGAACCCCGGACACCGGGATCGTGGACAGCGCACCGCTCCAGGTTGAACTGGGCGTCCAAGGGACGGTGTTGGCGACCGCCGACCTGGCCGTGCTGGTGCCGCCGCAAGCGCCGCCGGCCGATACAGCCCTCATGGCCGGCGGCCTGCCCCACATCCGTTACACCCCTGGCTATGACGCCCTGCATGCACTGCCGCCGGTCGCGCAAGCCGGCGCGGCGCTCTCCTACACCCTGCGGTTGCCGTTTGTGGCCCTGGCGAGCGCCAGCCCTGCCCCCCAACCCGAAACTGCGGCCATGGCCGCGCCGGCCGATCCGCCGGCGGCTGAAGTGGACTTGCCCACGTTCGAGGACAACGGCGTCATCTTCTACCGCCTATGGCATCTGGAGGCGCAGGGCCTGACGCTCGCCGCGGCGCCCGCTCTGCCCGAATCACCTGACGAGGGGACGGAGGAGATGCCCGCGGATCTCGCCCACCCGCGCTTTGCCACGCCGGTCTTGATGATGGTCGACGCAGCAGCCCTGGCGGCCCAGGGCGTGGACATGGACATCGTCCAGCTCTGGACGCGCCCCGATGCCGGCCAGGACTGGCAGCCCGTGCCGGGCGCAACCTATGATGCAGCGCGCCAGGTGTGGATCGCCTGGCTGACCCATTTCAGCGATTTCGGGCTGGGCATTGCGCCGTCGGTGAGCGGGGAGTTGCTGCCCAGCCTGCACGGCGCCTCCAGCGACCTCCAGACCGGCGCCGCCACCTTTACCTACCCGATCCGTGTGCCGGCGGGACCGGGCGGGCTGGCCCCCTCCCTCAGCCTGAACTATTCCAGTCTAGGGCCGAACGACCTCTTTATGGCGCTCGGCTCGCACAAAGACCGCAAGCTGCAGAGCAGCGTGCTGGGCTACGGCTGGGGTCTGGGCGGGCTGAACACCATCACGCGCATCCAGGGAGAGGGCACGGCGTCGGAGTATCTGCTGCAGCTCAACGGCCAGAACTATGACATCAACGGGTCAGGAACAAACGGCGCCGGTTTCTACGACACCAATCCCATCAGCTTTATGGCGATTGACTTCATCGACAACAGCACCACCAGCGTCTGGCGCATCAAGACCCGCGACGGCACACTCTACGAGTTTGGCGGCGACCCCGCCGAATCCTGGCCCTCCGGCGGCTCCGGCGAACGCGACAACGCCTTTGTCGAGTGGAATTTCCGCCTCAACAACACCGTCAAACGCCACGAGATTGCGACCTGGTATCTGCGCCGTGTCACCGATGCGCAGGGCAATACGATCGAGTACGACTACACCGCGCAGCGGGCGTATATGAAGAACACCAGCTGCGAGCCGAGTGGCATCGCCGACGACAAACGCTGGTACACGCGTGCCACGCGCCTGACCTCCATTCAATGGGGAGGAAGGAACGGCGCCGCGCATCCGCTGCGTGTGCAGTTGAACTATGGCCCACGCACTGACACCAACGTCAACGATGGCTGCCAAGCGCGTTGGACCAACCTACGGCTCGACAGCCTCAGTGTGGAGGTGCTGCGCAGCGGCGCGTGGCAAGTGCTGCGCCAATATGAGTTGACGCCCTGGTATCCAACCAAGCCCAGCAGCTCGACGCATACGGACTTCATTCGCCATCTCCACCTTCAGAAGATCGAGGAATACGGCAACACCGGCACAAACGGGGCGGCGCTGCCCGCCTATACCTTTACCTATCTCATGCGCCTCGATCAGCCGACGGGCGCACATGCGGACACCGAGAACAACATTCGCCTGGACAGCATCAGCAACGGCCAGGGCGGCAAGATCACCTATAGCTATATCGAGCAGGAGCCGGATTGCCTGTTCCAAGACGAGCTGTGCAGCAACGAGTATCGCTGGCTGGTGAGCAAGATGCATGTCGAGGATGGGTTGGGCAACTACTACGACAAGACCTACAACTACGACCAGGTGCATGTCAGCACCTATGGCAAACGCTTTCTCTATCTGGGGGCCAGCTCGGCTACTGTCACGGTCTATGCGCCCAACAGCACCAGCAGCGTGGTGCGCTTTGAAGAGCACACCTTCTATCGCGGCTCCAAAGCTTCTCCTTCGGCGCTTTTGGGCCAGCCCCAACGGCTGGTGGTGCGCAACGCATCCGGCGGCACGGTTTACTCAGACCGCCGCACCACCTGGACGGCCTGGGACCGCGTCGGGACCTCGGACAGCTTTACGGTCAACAATACCCTGGCTAATGGCACACCGCGCTGGGTGCAGTTCTCGCGGCAGGAGGAGTGGGTGCAGGGGCGGGCCACACAGCAGCTTTTCTACTACCATGCCGCCGACCAGGGCAACAAGCAGTACGGCAATGTCACCCTCCAGGAAGAACGCGCCCCGGATGTGGCCAATGTCGCCTGGAGCGACTGGGATGCCTGGGTCAACGCCGGCAGCCTGTATCCCTTGCGGCGCAGCACCCAGACGCGGTATATGCCCAATAGCAGCGGGCCGGACGCGCCGGAGTTGCCCTACATCGTAGACCGCCCGGCGCGCGTCCTGGTCAAGGACGGCAGCGGCGTCTGCCAGGCCGAGACGCGCTGGGTCTATGCGAGCCTAGACCCCGTCAGCGCGCCCAACCAAAACCGGTATGCCTCGTACCTGGAGCCGCCGCAGACGCCGCTGGTAGTCAAGCAGGAGCAGGTGGTAAACGGCTGCCCCTATGATACGGCCACGACCGGGTGGTATGTCCCCGAACTGCTCATCCACACCTACGGCTACGACGCCTACGGCAACCGCACCATGGCGGTGCAGCATGGCGACAGCGCCGGCCAGGACATCCGTATCGACACGGTCTACGACAGCATCTACCATCGCTTCCCGATCAGCCAGCGCTATGCCGCCAACCCAGCCATCGAGGAACGCGTCGCGTATTATGGCGTCAACTCGAGCAACGAGGACGCCGCCGACTTCTTCTGGGGCCAAGCGGCTGCCTACTGCACGCCCAACGACGTCTGCACCTACTACGCCTATGACGACTATGGGCGGCTGACGCGGCGCTGGGAGCAGAGGGCGGAAGGCACGGCCTGGGCGCAGTTGACCGACCAGAACGCCAGCGCCCAATTGACCTACTATGCGCCCGGCGCCTATGCAGGCCAGGCGACCTATATCGCCACCGAATGGCGCGCCCCGCGCTGCCAGGGCAACTTTGTGCGCAAGCACTATGACGGGCTGGGGCGGTTAGTGGCCGAACAGCGCGCCTACCAGAACTGGAGCCATGCTGTAGACGGCTGCGGCACGGCCAACCAGGGCCAGGAGATCCAGGTCAACTACGCCTATGACGCCCTGGACCAGCCGGTCAAGACCAGCGTGCCGCGGCTGGTGGGGCGTAGCTATTGGAGTAACCCCGCTATCGACTGGAATACGACGCCTTATAGCCGCACCGACTACAACCCCATCGGGCGCATCACCCGCCAGGTCGCGCCCAACGGCGAGCAGACCGACTTTGCCTATCTGGGGCGGGCAGCCAGCATTATCACCGCCGCCCAGTACGGCGCACCGGCGCGCACGGTGGGCTGGCAGCAGGACGACCCGCTCGACCAGCCGTTTCTGGTGCGCACCTATGCTTGGAACGGCAGCAGTTGGGTGGCGCAGAGCCAGGTGCAGTTGAGCTACAGCGTAACAGGCAACCTGACGCAGGTGGTCTACCCCGGTAGCCTGGGCACGTCGACCTTCACCTATGACCAGGCCGGGCGGCGCACGGCCATGAACGACATCGACCTGGGCAGTTGGAGCTACACCTACAACCGGCTCGGCCACCTGGTGCGCCAGCGCGATGCGCGCAACCAGACTCTCTGTTTCTATGCCGACGCCATCGGGCGGCCGCTGGCGCGCTATGACAACGGCACGTCGGCCACCTGCCCCAGCGCTGTGCCGGCCAACACGCATGTGCGCTACAGCTATGACGGCGGCCACAGTGGGGGCGTCAACGCCAGCCGCGGGCTGTTGACCCAAGTCACAGTGCGCGAGGGGAGTACGGCGGGAACGTGGAGCTACACGCGCGACCTGAGCTACAGCGCCCAGGGGCTGCCCCAAAGCGAGACCATCAGCTATCCCAACTCGGTAAGCTTTACCACCCAGACGCTGTACGACGCCTATCTGCGCCCGGCCACGCTCATCTATGCCGACGGCGAGCAGGTGACGGCCAGCTACAACGGCATGGGGTTGGTGACCAAGCTGACCGCGACCCCCAGCGGCGGCGCGGCGCAGACGCTCATCGACAGCGTGAGCTATAACGAGGCGGGGCAGCTGACGGCGCTGCGGATGCCCATTGGCGGCGTGCTGTGGCGCACGCAGCTCTACCACCCCTGGAATGCGGCCAGCGCCGACAGCAACGCCCGCTTGATGCACATCCGCGTGGGCACGACCAACGACCCCGCCAACGACGCCTCGCACAACAAGCTGTGGCTGGGCTATCAATATGAGGGCTTTGGCAACCCCCGCGTGCTGTTTGAAGGCAGCAACAACGGCGCCGTGGTGGCCAACCCGGTCAGCTATGACGCCCAGAGCCGGCTGAGTGCGGCCTATGGAGGCAGTTTCGGGTTTGATGCGGTCAACCGCATGAGCCTCTTTGAGGGGCGCAGCTACAGCTATGGGGCCACGCATCCCCAGGCGCTGTTGACCTCGAGCAAGAGCGGCACGGCCACGCTCGACTTCACCTATGACGCCAACGGCAACCTGACCCAGCGCCAGTTCTTGGACTCGACCGGGGCGGAGCAGACGCAGACGCTTGCGTGGGACGCCGCCAACCACCTGCGCACGGTCACGCAAGGAACAACGGTCGAGACCTACTGGTACGATGAGGCGGGGCAGCGTGTGCGCAAACAGCGCGGCAGTGTGTTGAGCTATTACCCCAACCGCTATCACGAGCGCGAGGGCAGTGCGGTCACCAAAGTCTACTATCTGGGCGAGATGCCGATCGGGCTGCGGGCGGTGGGGAGCAGCACGGTCACCTATCTGCACACCGATGCACTGGGCAGTGTGGTGCTGACGACGCAGGGGCAAACGATCACCGCCAGCCGCTGGTATCGGGCGTATGGGGCCAAGCGCAGCGGCAACGACTTCGCCTTCGAACGGAACTACACCGGGCAGCGTTTGGATGACACGGGGCTGCT
>QEUY01000338.1 GCA_003577365.1 Chloroflexota bacterium
TTCTGGGCCAGGGGGTCTCTCGTCGCACTTTGCTGTAACTTTGTTGTAGTTGATATTGGTGGTTATATTGATATTGACCGCTGGATATCGTCGTATTGACGCTGCACCGACAGCCCCATCTACCCTTCGTCTTCACTAGAAAGCCCGAACCCACCCTATGGCAAAGATCACCAATATCCGCTGCATTCGCACGCGGGTCAACGGCACTTGGGTCATTGTCAAGGTCGAAACCGATCAGCCTGGACTCTACGGCATCGGCTCCGCCTCCGACCACTACCACGCGCGCACGGTCATCAGCGCCGTCGAAACGCTTGCGCCCAAGCTGATCGGCCGCGAGGCCGGCAACATCGAGGACAACTGGCAGACGTTGCTCACCAGCGGCTATTGGCGCAACGGCTCGATCCTCAATACCGCCCTGGCGGGCATCGACATGGCGCTGTGGGACATCAAAGGCAAAGAAGCGGGCATGCCCGTCTATCAACTGCTCGGCGGCCCCTGCCGCGCCGCAGTCCCCGCCTATGCCCACGCCGCCGGTAACACGCTCCAAGAGCTAGAGGACGACGTGCGCCGCTACATGGCTGAGGGCTACCCGGTCATCCGCTGCCAGCTTGGCCCCTACGGCGGCGGCGGCTTTCTCAGCAACCAAGAGACCACCCGCCCGCGCAACGCCTGGGCGCACGACCGCTCGTTTGACGACGAGGCCTACCTGACCAACGTGCCCAAAATGTTTGAATACCTGCGCGACAAGCTCGGCTTTGGCCCCAAACTCACGCACGATGTGCATGAGCATCTGCTGCCGCACAACGCCGTCACCCTGGCCAAACTGCTCGAACCCTATCGCCTCTTCTTTCTGGAAGACCTGCTCTCGCCGGAGCAGATCGGCTGGTATCGCCAGGTGCGCCAACAGTGCACCACCCCCCAGGCCATGGGCGAACTCTTTATCAACCCGCATGAATGGACCCCGCTCATCACCGAGCGGCTGATCGACTTCGTGCGCGTGCGCGTCTCCAAGGGCGGCGGCATCACCCCCTGCCGCAAGATCGCCACGCTGTGCGAATGGTTCGGCGTCAACACCGCCTGGCAGGAGGGCGGCGACAATGACCCCGTCAACCAGATGGCCGCCGTCCATCTCGACATGGTGAGCTACAGCTTTGGCATCCAAGAGGAAAACCACTTCCGGCCTGAAGAATATGAGGCCTTCCCCGGCCACGCCGTCTTGGAAGGGGGCCACCTCTACCCCAACGATGCGCCGGGTCTGGGCATCGACATCGACGAGGAGCGCGCCGCCAAGCTGCTCGACCCGGAACGCGCCGCCCGCAGCCTCTTTATGGCCGAAGACCGCCGTGCCGATGGCACGGTCGTCCGCCCCTAGCAGGGTTGGACAGCGCAGCGCCCGGCTTGGTGACGCTGGGCGCTGCGGTATAATAGGCTTACGCCGCAGCCCTGCGTGACCGCGGCTTCAATCCCTTGTTGCCCATCCTCAGTTTCTATCGCTAGAGGAGACCGATCATGCTCCCAGAGATCGAGCCAGGCATCAAACTGGCCGCTCAGATGTCCCCCGAACCCAGCGAAGACGACCTGAAGTTCGTCAAGCAGATGGGCGTCGACTATGCCGTCCTGTGGACCGACGCCTCGAAGTCGTCCTATGACTACTATGCCAGCCGCCGCAAGCTCTTTGAGAACGCCGGCATCAAGGTCTATGGCTTTGGCAACCGCGACGTCCACAACCAGGATGCCATTGTCCTCAACCTGCCCAACCGCGATGCCAAAGTCGAGCAGTACAAACAGCACCTGCGCGACCTCGGCAAAGCGGGCATCCCCTACACCACCTATGCCCACATGGCCAACGGCATCTGGAGCACCGAACGCGAACAGACGCGCGGCGGGGCCAGCGCCCGTGGCTTCGACCTGGACAAAGCCGACAAGGGCCACTGGGCCGGGACCCTCTACTCCCACCCGCTTTCGCATGGCCGGCGCTACACCCAAGAAGAACTGTGGGATAACTACACGCGTTTTATCCAAGAGGTCGCGCCCGTGGCCGAAGAGGCCGGTGTCCGCATCGGCTTCCACCCCGACGACCCGCCCGGCCCCGAATTGGGCGGCGTGCCGCGCTGCATCTTCAGCAGCTATGACGGCTACGCCCGCGCCCTGGAGATCGCCGGCAGCCCCAATGTGGGCATCTGTTTTTGCGTGGGCTGCTGGCTCGAAGGCGGCCCCAGCATGGGCAAAGATGCGGTCGAATCGATCCGCTCCTTTGGCAGCCAGGGCAAGCTCTTCAAAGTCCACTTCCGCAACGTCGACCAGCCACTGCCCCATTTTGTCGAGACCTTTGTCGACGACGGCTATATGGACATGTACAAGGTCATGAAGGCGCTGCGTGAGGTCAACTTCGACGGCGTGGTCATCCCCGACCATATTCCCACCATGCTCAACGACCCGCGCTTGGGCACGGCCTACACCATCGGCTATATGAAGGCGCTGATCCAGCGCGCCAACGAGGAAGCCGCCTAGCCAGACCTGGCGCTTGACTGCGGGGGAACCTGCGGTTCCCCCGCATCACCAATACCGATGAACAAATCCTCCATTCCTTCACCGCGCATCCGAAAGGATTCCGACGCATGTTGTTTGAACTGCGCCAGTACCGCATGAAACCGGGCCAACAGCAACGCTGGGTCCAACTGATGGAAGAGGAAATCATCCCCTTCCAGGTCTCTAAAGGCATGGTCGTGGTCGCCAGTTTTATCGGCGAGCAGGACGACAGCGCCTATGTCTGGATCCGCCGCTTCGACTCCGAAGCAGAGCGCGATCGGCTCTACAAGGCCGTCTATGAGTCGGACTACTGGAAAAACGAGATCGCGCCGCAGGTGGGCGACCTGATCGACCGCAGCCAAACCGTGGTCACCCGGCTGACGCCGACGCCGCTGTCGGTGATCCGCTAAACCGTTCTGGTTGCCGCCGCACGGGGAGAGGTTACGACTTTGACATGGCCGCTATGCCCAAGATCGTGTTGGAAGCCTGCGTAGACTCGGTGGAAGGCGCGCTCGCGGCCCAGGCGGGCGGCGCCGACCGCGTCGAGCTGTGTGCCGCGCTGGTCGAAGGCGGCCTCACCCCCAGCGCCGCTGCCATCGAACTGGCACGCCGCCATCTGACCATCGGGCTGCATGTGCTGATCCGCCCGCGCGGCGGCGATTTCTGCTACTCCGACCTGGAGATGGACGTCATGTGCCGCGACATCGAGGTCGCCAAGTCCCTGGGCGCGGATGGCATTGTGCTGGGGGCCTTGCAGCCCGACGCCGCCGTCGACATCGACAAGACCGCAGTGTTGATCGCGCGTGCCCGCCCGCTCCCCGTAACCTTCCATCGCGCCTTTGACATGGCCGCCGATGCCTTCGCCGCGCTCGACGCCTTGATCGCCCTGAGCGTCGAGCGGCTCCTCACTTCCGGCCAAGCGGCAACCGCGGATGCGGGTGCAGACCTGATCGCCAGGCTGGTGCAGCACGCCGCCGACCGGATTACCATCATGGCGGGTGGCGGCATCGGCGAGCAGACCATCGCCCGCGTCGTGCAGAACACCGGCGTGCGCGAGGTGCATCTGAGCGGGCGCGCGCCGGTCGAGAGCCGGATGACCGTCCGCAACCCGCCCATCTCGCTGGGCAGTGACCCGCGCCGCCCTGAATATCAACGCATGACCACCAGCGCCGCGCGGATCCGTGCCTGCCGCGCCCAACTCGACGCGCTGCCCTTCGCATCCTAATCGCCGCCGCGCCTACGAACGGACACCCTGCCATGCACCTGATCGACCATCCCACAGGCGGCTATCGCTTCCTGACAGGCATCGCCCCCTATTCCGCCGCGGTCGGTGCGGCGGCGGGCTTTGCCGTCGTCCGCCGCCAACTGGCGCAGCCGCTGCCGCTCGCCGCCGGTTTCGGCGCCATCGCCCGCCACCTGGACGCCGCGGCGCGCCCGCGCGCCGCGCTCTGCGCCATGGAACTGCGTATCCCTGCGCCGCTCAGCTTCGACGGCTTTGCCGCGCTCAACCGCGCCTATCAAGCCACGCTGGCGGAGTGGGGGCTGCTGGTCGATGGCCGCAACCCCATCGCACGCACCAACGTGGCCCCCGTTGTCGCCGCGCCTGCCGAACCTTCCCTCTATGCCTTTTGTTACACGCAGCCCGTCGCCGGTGCGCCGGCCAGTTTCGTCGTAGCCGGTGCAGGCGACCTGGCTGACCAGGCCGACCTGCGCCCCGAAGCCATCGTCCGCCCAGGTGAGACCAGCAAGGGCGCGCTGCTCGCCAAAGCCGAGGTCGTGATGCAGGTCATGACCGACCGGCTTGTGGGTCTGGGCGCGGCCTGGGCGCAGGTCACCGCGGTCAACGTCTACACGCCGCACAGCCTGGCCCCGCTGGTTGAGGGCGCAATCTTGCCCAAACTTGGTGGCGCCGCGCTCCACGGTGTACACTGGTACTACAGCCGCCCGCCCATTGCCGGTCTGGAATTCGAAATGGACCTGCGCCGCGTGTGGCAGGATGGCCTGTTAGCCTAACCACCCGCTCTGTGGAGAACTATCCATGTCTGCCGCGCTCCCTGCGACCGTGGTTCCTGTCAAACCCGCTGCCTGGGCCGATCTGGCGTTCACCGTCTGGCCTTGGGCCGAACTGCCCGCGCTCTCAACCCTGACGCCGGCCGCCGGCGCCGGCACAGCCCGTTATCCAACCACGACACGCCTCTGCGCCGACGCCGCGCGGCTCTATGTCCATTTTGACTGCCACGACCCCGACATCTGGGGCACGTTGACGGCGCGCGACGCCGCCATCTATGACGAAGAGGTGGTCGAGGTCTTTATCGCGCCCGGTGCAGCCGTCCCTGCCACCTATTACGAGTTCGAGGTCAGCCCACTGGGGACCTTGCTCGACCTGGTGGCGCATAACCCCAGCGGCGACCGGCGCCACATGCGCACCGATTTCACCTGGGATTGTCCCGGCATCGAATGGCACGCCCAGCGCGTAGACGGCGAGCAGCGTTGGAGCGCGACCTTCAGCCTGCCCTGGCGTTCGATCGGGGCCGGCGACGGGCCGCTGCCGCGCCTTTGGCGCGCCAACTTCTACCGCATCGAGCGCCCGCGCGGCCAAGAACCCGAATTTACCTGCTGGTCGCCTACCATGAGCGACCCCGCCGACTATCACCGGCCCGCCTATTTCGGCGCCCTGGAACTGCCCGCGGCGCTGCGCGAGCAGCCCTAACCCGCCACAAGGAGAGGATAGGATTCTACCATGCAACTCTACAATCGCACCTGGACACGCCGCGAGCTAGAGGCCCGCGTCGGACGGCTGGAGCAGGTCGGCGGCATTCGGCGCTTTACGCTGAACGAGGGCCGCGAGGCCGGCGTCGAGCAGATTCAAGTCCGCACCGGCGCGGGGTTGGCCTATATGGTCTCGCCCCAGCGCGGTCTCGACATCTCGATAGCCGAATTTGGCGGCGTGCCGCTCAGTTGGCAGTCGCCCAACGGCGATGTCCACCCCGCCTACTACGACGACCGCGGCCTGGCCTGGCTGCGCACGGCTGCCGGCGGCCTGCTCATGACCTGCGGCTTCACCCAGGCAGGTGCGCCCAGCATCGACGAGGGCCAAGAGTTGGGGCTGCATGGCCGCGCCCATCATCTAGCCGCACGCCAGGTCGTCGCCGCCGGCAGTTGGGACGGCGATGAATACACCATGCTCGTACAGGGCATCGTCGAAGAGACCGTGATCTTTGGCGAGTTTGTGCGTCTGACCCGCCGCATCCGCAGCGCCTTGGGCAGCAACCGCATCGCCATGACGGACCGCTTCGAGAATCTCGGCTTTGCCCCTGCGCCGCTCATGCTGCTCTACCATTTCAACTTTGGCTTCCCCCTGCTCGACGAGGGGACGACCATTGCCTTCCCCTCGCGGCAAGTGACCCCGCGCGACGAAGGCACGCCGCTGGAGGGCTATCAAGGGTGGCAATTGCCCGAACCAGGGCACCAAGAGCGTGTCTACCTACACAGCGATCTGCAAACCGACTCGGCAGGCTGGGCTGCGGCCCGCATCCACAACCCGGCCTTTCCCCTGCCGGGCGGCCCCACGCCCCTGACGGTGCAGCTCCGCTGGAACACGGCGACGCTGCCTGGTCTGGCTGGCCCCCGGCGCGTCGACCACCTGTGAACTTGAAATCAATGTAATGACCAGCCGCCCCTAGCGCGCCCCATGCAAGTCACGCTGGAGGACCGTCGCGACTGGGCAGCCGCTATTACGAAAGGAAACGAGACCATGCAAGCACTTGTTTGGGAAGGGCCGCGCCAGATGAACATGCGCGAGGTCGAACAGCCCAAACCCGCCGCCGATGAGGTGTTGATCAAAGTCGCCTATTCCGGCATCTGCGGCTCGGAATTGGGCGGCTATCTCGGC
>QEUY01000339.1 GCA_003577365.1 Chloroflexota bacterium
GCCGGCAGAGGCGGCCTTTTGGGTGGTGGACCCAATCGACGGCACGATCAACTTTGCCAACGGGCTGCCCTATTGTGCGGTCAACATCGCGCTGCAAGAAGAGGGGCAGGTGGTGCTGGGGGTGACACTGGAACTGCCGGCGCGGCATCTGTATTGGGCGGAGCGCGGCCGGGGCGCGTATCTGCGCCCCGCCACCGGCCCTGAGGTGCGGTTGGGGGTGAATGACATCCGGCATCTGGGCAGCGCGCTGCTCACCACCGGCTTTCCCTATCATCGTAGCGAGCATGAGGATAACAATCTGGCCGAGTTCGGCTATTTTATCGCACACAGCCAAGGTGTGCGCTGTATGGGGTCGGCGGCGCTGGACCTGGTGAACGTGGCGCGCGGCGCGCTGGCCGGCTATTGGGAGGGCTGGCTCAACCCCTGGGACACGGCGCCGGGGGTGCTGATGGTGCGCGAGGCGGGGGGCACGGTGACCGACTACGGCGGCGCGCCTTGGCAGTTGACCAGCAAGACGCTGGTCGCGTCCAACGGCCAGCCCGCGCTACATGACGCCCTGCTGGAAGGGATCCGCCGCGCGCGGCGCGGGCTGTCGGCGTCGCTGCTGCCCGCCGCAGAAGGGGCCTAGCCGCGGCGCAGCCAGCGCGGGGAGGCGCGTCGCTTGACGACTTCAACCGGTTGTCCAGGGGGCAGCCGGTTTTTCTATTGGCTTTGAATGGCGGGCAGGAAGACGCGGCCGGCGCCGGAACTGCCGTTGGCGGTGGGAATGGTCTCGGTGAGCAGGGTGAGGGTATGTGCGGCGTTGATGCGCCCCTGGCCGTAAAAGACATCGTGCCCGGCTGTCCCCAGGTCATCGGCCCCGGCAAGCAGGGCGGAGGTGACCTCGGCGGGCGTGAGCCGCGGGTAGAGGCTGAGGATCAGCCCGGCCAAGCCGCTGACCTGGGCGGTCGCCATGCTGGTGCCGCTCATGATCGTATAGCCGTTGTAAGTGTTGTCGAAGCGGTGATAGGTGCTGTAGATCAGGTCGCCGGGCGCGGTCAGGTCGACAAACGCGCCGTAGTTGCTGACCGGCCACCAACCGTCTTGCGCGTCGGTCGCGCCGACGGCGATCACCCCCTCCGACGCAGCAGGGTAGTAGGGCAGTTGCAGGCCTTGGTTGCCTGCGGCGGCGACGATCAGCACGCCGTGTTGGCGGGCATAGGCGAGCGCCTTCTCCAGCGTCCAGGAGGAACTGAACGAACCCAGGCTGAGGTTGAGGATGCGCGCGCCGTTGTCGGTGGCAAATACGATACCCTGCGCCAGGTCGCTCCAGATGCCGGTGTTGCCGGCATTGAGCACCTTGACCGGCATGATCCGGCAGCCGGGGCAGACGCCCGCCAGCCCTTGGCCGTTGTCGAGCGCCGCGCCGATCAGCCCGGCGACGTGCGTGCCATGGCCGGAGTCGTCGTCGGGCGTGTCGTCGTCGTTGACAAAGTCATAGCCCGGCGTCAGGCGTGCGGCGAATTCCGGGTGGTCGAGCCTGACGCCGGAGTCGATCACGGCGATGACGATCTGCTCGCTGCCGGTGGTGATCTGCCATGCGTCCGCGGCTTGGATGCGGCTAAAGGCATAGGAGGTGGCGGGGCTGGCAAAGGCGGGGTCATTGTACGACCCCACACCTATCACCGGCAGGTCCGGCTCGATAAAGAGGAGTTCGGGCGCGTTGAGGGCGGCGATGCCGGCGGCCGCACCTTGGATTGCAGCTTGGGCCGTGGGCTGCGGTAGACGGACTTCCGCTATCTGGATCTGCGGTATCCAGGAGAGCAGTTCACCGCCCAGGGCAGCGATGCGCGCTAGGCGCTGTGCCTCTGTCGTATCGGCTGCGAACTCCATTAACACGACCTGGAACGCATCGCCGGGGATATCACTGAGGGTATCAGCCGCGGCTGTGTCGGCGGCTGCGGCGCCGCCGGCGGGCGTTTGGGCCAGGGCCAGATGGTCGGCCAGCGACAGGGAGAGCAGGGCCGCAACCAGGAGCGAGCGCCAGGCGGCATGTAGCGCGCGGATGGGATGCTGCGTGAAGATGAGATGCGGCCAGGAGTGTGACTTTGCCATGCCGAATGCGTGCGCCGATCTGAATGCCGGATAGATAGGGTCGTGCCTTTTGCTCGGCGGGCTGGGATGGATCCGGCCCGGTTTGACCGGACGCTGTGACGCTTGGCGCTGTGGGGCCGCGGCGTGTCCTGTCTGCGTCCACTATAGCATGCGCAGCAGGGACGTCTGCCTATCACATTGCTGTCAATTTGGCACGGATGAGACAGAAAACAGAGGGCAGAAAGAGGGAGGGAGTAGGGAAGCGGGGATGTGCCATGCTGCACGAAGGCGGGTGTGAAAGTTTGTGCAGCTTGCACAATGCGCAGAGCGCCCGGCGCTGCTAAAGTAGTCGCACGCAGGTGTGGGGTCTGGGGGCAGACAACCTGCACCTTCTCGGTCTGGGCTGAAGCTTACCGGCCTGGCTGGGCTGAGATGCAAAGCCTCTGGGAAGCGGGCTTTGCAGCAAACGCATCCTGTTTTCCTTCTTTGGTTCTCCTCCTTTTCCTCAATGTTGGTGGGTGGTCCGTCGCTCTCCTGGGCGGCGGACTACCATCCCCTCTGCTCTGGCCTTTGCGTTCTCTGCGACCTTTGCGGTTATACTCTCTCTGCAGTTCGGCCTGGACGCGCTTGGGCAACCCTTTCACGACCTGGTCGTAGGAGTGGTCGATCATCTCGCGCACCTCGTCGTCGGCGAGGTCGTCGGCGAGCGTGTCGCGCAGCGTTTCCCCCAGCTTGACTGTGTTCCAGTGGCGTTTATTGAGGTGATAGCCGGGAATGACCGCGAGGTGATTCTCGCGCAGCAGGAGCGCCAGGTTTGGCTCGCATTTGAGGCTGACCGTGAGCGGCCCCTCATCGGGCAGCAGCGCAAACATTTTGCCCGCGACTTTGTAGACCGAAGTCCCCGGCCCAAAGGGGTGCTCCTCGACGGCCTGCGGCTTGGAGAGCAGGTAAGCGCGCAACTCGTCACGGTTCATACGCTCAGTCTCCGGCGATGGGAAGCGGTTTAGCGCGGAAGCGCGCGATCCAGGCGGTAGCGACGAGCAGCAGAAGCGCGAAGGCCAGCCCGCCCAGGCTGATGCCGGTCATGCCGCCCGCGGCAAAGAGCGACCCGGTGCTGAGGCTGCCCGCACCCGACGCCAGCGAGACCAGGGTTTCGCTCGCCCCCTGCACGCGCCCGCGCTCTTGGGGTTGGAGCGCATTGGAGAGCAGCGACGACCCGGCGATGAAACAGAAGCTCCAGCCCAGCCCCAAGAGGAAGAGGGCCAACGCCAGCAGGGGCACGTTGGGCGCCAACGGGGCCAGCACTGCCGACGCGATCAAGACGCCGCTGCCCACGGCGATCATGGTGACCGAGCCGGCGCGGTCGATCAGCCGCCCGGTGACACCGGCCAGGCCGAACATGCCCAGGGTATGCGCCATAAAGACCCAAGAGATCGCGCCCGTGCCATACTCCTGGCGGCTCATGTAGAGCGGGGTAATGACCATGATCGTCGTCATCACCAACTGGCCCACCACCATCGCCAACAGCGCCAGCCGCACCGACCAGTCGGTGAAGATCTCGCGCACCGAACGTCCAGGGCCGCTGGCCGCAGTATAGCCGGGCAGCTCGGCTTCGATGGCACGGCCCACCAGCATGGGGTCGGGGCGCAGAAAGACCAGGGTGAGCATAAAGGCCAGATAGGCCAAGACCGCCCCGGCGATAAAGGGGCCGCTCGACGGGTCAAAGCCATAGCGCGTGGCGAGTTGTTCGGAAGGGGAGAGCAGGAGCGGGCCGCCCACCGCGCCCACCGTGCCGGCAAAGACGATCCAGCCAATCGCCTTGGCGCGGCGCTCCGGCATTTCCACGTCGGCGGCGGCGAAGCGCGCCTGCTCGCCGATGCCGCGGCCCATGCCCGACAGCAGCGTGCCCAGCAGGAAGCCCCACCATGTGCCCCAGCCCAAGGCGAGCGCCGACAGCACCCAGCCGCCCATCGCCAGCAGAAAGCCCGTCGACAGCCCAAAACGCCGGCCCAGCCGATCCATCAACCAGCCGACCGGGTAGGCGGCGGCGGCGCGGCCCAACAGGGTCACGGTGGAGGGGAGGCCCGCGGCCGCGTCGCTGCCCGCGATCTGCACGGCCACGATCGGCAGCACGGCGAACGAGACGATCTGCGCCGCGCTGAAAAGGCTCTGGGTGGTGAAGAGCGTAACCAGCAGGCGGCGGCGAACAGCTTGGGAAACGATGGTGGTCATAGCGGGCAATTGTAGCACGCCGCTTGCGGGGGCGACAATCTCCAAAACTGGCTAAAGAGATTTGGCAAAAGAGGGAGCTTTTTGGGCTGTGCTTCCGTATACTGAGTAGCAGGAATTTCCAAAGAGCCGGCCAAAATGCTCGATCTCACAAGGAGACGTTTAGGGGCCGCCCCCCGTGGCGGCCCGTGTGCCATGCCGCCCCCGTGGCGGCCTGTGCGTCACACCTGCGGACATGCGGACAGGCACGGGGGCCTGTCCCTACCATGTGTGAGACGCAGCAAGACAGGGTCAAATCAAACAAGGAGAAGGAAGGATGAGTCAAAACCGTTGGCGCTGGGCTGTGATTGCCGGCATCGCCCTGTGGCTGTTGGCGGCGTGTGCCTCGCCCATGAGTCGCGAGGCCGCAGCGCCCGCGCCCGCCAGTGAGGCCGCGCCCGCCGAGGCAGTGGCGCAGAGCGACGTATCCGACGGCGCGACGCTCAACCGCAAGATCATCGCGCGCGCCAACATCGACCTGACGGTGAGCGATCCAAGCGCCACCGTGGAGGCGATCAACGCGCTGATGGATGAGGTCGGCGGCTATGTCTCGGCCTCCAACCTCTATAAGAGCAGCTATGACGCGGCCCAGCGGCTGCAAGGCAATCTGACCTTGCGCGTGCCGGCGGATCGGCTGGACGAAACCTTGGCCGCGCTGGAGCAGATGGCCGTCGATGTGCCCAGCCGCACTATGGACCGCGAGGATGTGACCGACCAGTACAGCGACATCGACGCGCAGCTGCGCAACCTGGAGGCGACCGAAGCAGAACTGCGCGAGATGTTGGCCGAGGTGCGCGCCCGGCCCAATGCCACCGCCGAGGACATTATGGCGGTCTACCGCACACTGACCGAGGTGCGCGGGCAGATCGAGCAGTTGCGCGGCCAGAAGAACATGCTTGACAACCT
>QEUY01000340.1 GCA_003577365.1 Chloroflexota bacterium
GATCCAGGTGGACTATCGCGAGACCGAGCTGGAGGACGGCACGACGGGCAAGGACTTTGTGATCGACGTGATCGACCATGCGCCGATCACAAGCCCCGACACCGAAACGGCGGACGCCATCGAGGCACTGTTGCAGTAGCACATTTGTATCGCACATTCCAGGCCCACCCGGTTTTGCGGGTGGGCCTGTTCTATTATGCGGCGCTCCAGCCGCGCGAGATGCTCCTGGTGGTCGATAATGTGGAGCAACTGCTGGACGGGATCGACATCCTGGCCGGCTTGTTGGCCCATGCGCCGCATGACTGAGGCCCCGAACAGTTGAGCGGCTCGCAGCGGGCCGTTATTCCACGCCGACGGGCGGCTCTGCTTGGCGCGCCACCAGCACCTTGTCCACGCGTCGCCCGTCCATATCGATCACCTCGATGCGCAGATCGTTCCACTCGAAATGATCGCCGGGTTTGGGGACGTGGCCCAGGCCGGCCATGACAAAGCCCCCCACCGTCTGATAATAGCCGCCGCTGGCCGGCGGCAGGCTGCGCAGGTCAAACAGCTCTTGGAATTCGTCGATGCCAAACATGCCGTCGATCAGCCAGGAGCCGTCGTCGCGCTGGATGGCGTCGGGTTCCGCTTGCTCGCCTAGCTCCGGGATATCGCCCACCAGCGCGGTGAGGATGTCGTCCACCGTGATCAGCCCTTCGACGCCGCCATATTCGTCGATTACGATGGCGAGCTTGCTGTGAGTCTCCTTAAAGCGTTCCACCACGGTGAGGGCGGGGGTGGTCTCCGGCACAAAGACGGCGGGGCGGAGGATCTCGCGCAGGTTCATCGGCTGTCCGGCCATGAGCTGCGCCAGCAGATCTTTGGTCAGGACCACGCCCAGCACTTGGTCAAGCTGCCCATCGGCCACAGGAAAGCGCGAGTAGCCGCTGTCGATGACCTCCTGGCGGATCACGTCGGGCGGGTCGTTGATGTCCAGCCAGATGATTTCGGGCCGCGGTGTGAGCAGCGCGCCGACCTTGCGGTCGGCCAGCCGGAAGACCTGGCCGACGAGTTCTTCTTCGATGGGTTCAAAGATGCCCTGTTCGGCCCCTTGCTCGATCATGATGCGGATTTCTTCTTCGGTCACCGCCGGTTCGTCGGAGGGGCGCACGCGCAGCAGGCGCAGCACGGCGTCGGTGGAGGCGTCAAGCAGCCGCACCAGCGGTCTTGTCCAGCGGGCGAGCCGCTGCATAAAGGGAGCCACGGCGATCGCCAGCCCTTCGGGGTCGCGCAGCGCCAGCCGCTTGGGCACAAGCTCCCCTATCACTAACGTCAGATAGGTGGTCAGCACGACGACCAGCCCCACGGCGAGCGGTCCGGCATAGGGCGCGAGCCAGGGCAGCGCTTCTAGGCGCGGCGCCAGCCAGCGTGCGATGGTCGCCCCGCCAAAGGCCCCGGCCAGGATGCCGACCAACGTGATCCCGATCTGGACGCTGGAGAGAAACGGGCCGGGATCGGAAGCCAGCGCCAGCGCGGTGGCCGCGCCGGCATTGCCCTCATCGGCGGCCTGCTGCAGTCGCGGCTTGCGCGCCGAGACGACGGCCAGCTCAGCCATCGCCAGCAGCCCGTTGCCGGCAATCAGGAATAGGAGGACGGCCAGTTCGAGTGCGATAGACCCCATTGATTGATGCTCCTCTGCGGTGGCTCATGGCAGCCTCATTATAGCAGTCTCACCCAGCCTGCGCGTAACTTTTGTTGAGCTTTGGCCGTCATTTTGTATTGACACGCTGCAGAGCGCGTGATACACTCTGCGGTATTCTAATCGTCTATGCGATGATGGAGACGAGTAGGCGCAGGAACGTCGTCCAGCGAGCTTGGGATGGTGGAAGCCAAGCCGGCCCTCCAGCGTTGAAAATCCCTCCGGAGCAGCGGTCCGAACGGGCAAGGCCCCAGTAGAGACCGCCGGGCTGTGACCCGTTATCATCACGGTGGACTCGGCCCCGTGGCCGGCTTCACGACAAGGCGCTTTGCTCGGCTCATCTGCCGGCGGAGAAGCGGGGTGGTACCGCGGACTGTTCAGCCCGTCCCCATGTGGGGATGGGTTTTTTTATGGGCGGGTGCGCCGGGCGCGTGAAGGAAGGGGAGGATGACCGAGTTACTCTATTATACAGATGCCTATTGCGCCGACTTTGATGCCGTCGTTTTGGCCGCCGAAGCCGTGGACGGCAAGACGCGCGTGGCGTTGGATCGGACTGCTTTTTATCCGGGCGGCGGCGGCCAGCCGCACGATCTGGGTTGGCTGAACTTTGAAGGCCAGCGCCAGCAGGTGGTCGAGGTCGTCAAGGAGGACGGCCAGGTTTGGCACACGCTGGACATCGAGATCCCCGGTTTGAAGTTCGGCAGCCAGGTAAGCGGCGAATTGGATTGGACGCGCCGCTATTTGCTGATGCGGACGCACACGGCGATGCATATTCTGTGCGGCGTGGTCTGGCGCGACTATGGCGCGAGCGTGACGGGCGGCAACATGGACCCCGGCAGGGGGCGTATGGATTTCGAGTTTGCCTCGTTGACGCGCGACCTGATCGGCGAGATCGAAGCCAAGTGCAATGCCGAAGTGGCCGCGGCCCGGCCCGTGCGCACGCAGGTGCTGCCGCGGGAGGAGGCCTTTCAGATCCCCGACCTGATCCGCACCAAGATCAACTTGCTGCCGGAGGGGATCTCTGAGATCCGCACGGTGGAGTTGGTAGGGCTGGACTTGCAGGCGGACGGCGGCACGCATGTCGCCAATACACAGGAGGTGGGCGCACTGCGCGTAGTGGACTATAAGAGCAAAGGCGCGATCAACAAGCGCATTTATATCGAACTCGTGTAATTCGAAATGTGTAAAGCAATTGCCATGAGCTTTCTCCCAGGACCTATGTCATACGGATCAGAGCCTACCGGTGATCGGTTACAGGCTGCATTATAAGCGACACCGCTTTGAGAGGGCAATGAGTTATGGAAACACAGGGGCGCACGATGCCGGCCTTTCGTGATGTGAAATCGTCGGTCAATTATCCGGAGATGGAGGAGAAGCTCCTCCAGTTGTGGCGCGAGCGCGATGTCTTTCAACGCAGCATGGCGGAGCGCGCCGGCGGGCCGGAGTATGTCTTTTTCGAAGGCCCGCCTACGGCCAATGGCCGTCCTGGCATCCATCATGTGCTGGCGCGTGCCTTTAAGGATATCTTCCCGCGCTACAAGACGATGCAGGGCTATTATGTCCAGCGCCGCGGCGGATGGGATACGCACGGGCTGCCCGTGGAGATCGAGGTCGAAAAACAGCTTGGGCTGAGCGGCAAACAGCAGATCGAAGCCTACGGCGTGGAGGAGTTTAACCGCCGCTGCCGCGCTTCGGTCATGGACTATATCGCCGAGTGGGAGAAGCTCACCGAGCGCATGGCCTTTTGGGTGGACCTGCCCACGGCCTATGTCACCTATCACAATGAATATATAGAGTCACTCTGGTGGATCCTCAAGCAATTTTGGGATCGCGACCTGCTCTATCAAGGCTACAAGGTCGTGCCCTACTGCCCGCGCTGCGGCACGCCCTTGAGCAGCCATGAGGTCTCGTTGGGCTATCGAGAGGGCACAGTCGACCCCAGCGTCTATGTGAAGTTTCCGGTGGCCGGCGAGCCAGACACCTACTTCCTGGCCTGGACGACGACGCCCTGGACGCTACCGGGCAATGTGGCGCTGGCGGTGGGGCCAAACGTGGACTATGTGCAGGTGCGCGATGCCTCCGGCGCGGTCTTCTACATGGCCGAGGCGCTGGTTGAGACGGTCTTGACGCCAGGCTATGAAGTGCTGGCGCGCATGAAGGGCCGTGACCTGGTGGGCAAGCACTATATGCCACTCTATCGCTTTTTGCCGGTGAACCAGGATTACGCCTATGTGGTAGCTGCCGATTTTGTCAGCACCGAGGACGGCACCGGCATCGTGCATATCGCGCCCGCCTTTGGCGCCGATGACATGGAGGTGGGCCGCCGTCACAACCTGCCGGTCTTGATGACCATCGACCCCACGGGCAAGTTCAAGCCGGAGGTGACGCTGTGGGCCGGGGTCTTTGTCAAAGAGGCAGACCCGGCCATCCAGGCGGAGCTACAGAGCCGTGGGCTGCTCTACAAGGCGGGGACGATGGAGCATACCTATCCGTTCTGCTGGCGCTGCGGGTCGCCGCTGCTCTACTACGCCAAGGAGACCTGGTACATCCGCACCAGCCAGTTCCGTGATCGTCTGGTGGAACTGAACAAGACGATCAACTGGGTTCCGGAGCATATCAAAGAGGGGCGCTTTGGCAACTGGTTGGAAAATAACGTGGACTGGGCCTTGGGCCGCGACCGCTATTGGGGCACGCCGCTGCCCATCTGGAAGAGCGACAGGCCCGGCAGCACGCACATGGAGGCGGTGGGCAGCATCGCCGAGTTGGAGGCCAAGGTGGGGCGCAAGCTGGATGACCTGGACCTGCACCGGCCCTATGTCGACCGGCTGACCTGGCCCGCGCCCGACGGCGGCACGATGCGCCGCGTGGCCGAGGTGGCCGATGCCTGGTTCGACTCCGGCTCGATGCCGGTGGCGCAGTGGCACTATCCGTTTGAAAACCAGGAGGTCTGGGAGCGGCAGAAGGTCGCCGACTATATCTGTGAGGCCATCGACCAGACGCGCGGCTGGTTCTATACGCTGCACGCGGTCAGCACGCTGCTCTTTGACCGCATCGCCTTTAAGAATGTCATCTGTCTAGGGCATATCCTGGCCGAAGACGGCAGCAAGATGAGCAAGTCGCGCGGCAACACGGTGGACCCGTGGGAGGTCTTTCAAACTCATGGCGCGGATGCCACGCGCTGGAACATGTACACCGCCGGCCCGCCCGGCAACAGCCGCCGCTTTAGCATCAACTTGGTGGGTGAGACGGTGCGCCGTTTCCTGAATACGCTGTGGAACACCTACAGCTTTTTTGTGACCTATGCCAACCTGAGCGAGTGGGATGCGCGGCAGGGCGCGCCGCAGTCGCCTGCCAACCTGCTCGACCGCTGGGTGCTGTCGGAACTGCACATATTGGTGCGCGATGTGACGCAGGCCATGGAGAGCTATGATGTGGTCGGCATCACGCGGCCCATCAGCGCCTTTGTGGAGAGCCTGAGCAACTGGTATGTGCGGCTGAGCCGCCGCCGCTTCTGGGAAGGCGACCCCGAAGCGCTGCGGACGCTGCATGAGGTGTTGGTGACGTTGCTGTGGGCTAGACGCGTCGGCGCCCGACAGCGTCCACCTCAGCCGCTGGCCGGTCTATGACGAGGCGCGCATCGACGAACAACTGAGCCGGGATATGGAGGTGGCGCAGCGGGTCACCAGCTTGGGCCACGCCGCCCGCCAGTCGGCCAACCTCAAGGTGCGCCAGCCGTTGGCGCAGGTGGTCGTGCGCACGCGCAGCGACGAGGAGCGCGCCGGGCTGCTGCGTCTGCAGCAACTGGTGCTGGACGAGCTCAACGTCAAGGAGTTGGCCTTTGCCGAGGCGGCGGGCGATCTGGTGGATGTGTCGGTCTTCCCCTATCCCAAGCAGTTGGGCCAGAAATATGGCAAGGGCTACCCGAAGATCCGCCAGACGATGGCGCAGATGGATCAGTTTGCGCTGGCGAGCCGCTTCCAGGCGGGCGAGAGTGTGGAGATCGCAGCAGAGGGGGAGACCTATCTGGTCGCGCCGGAGGATGTGGAGGTGCGCTCGGCCCCGCGCCAAGGCTACAGCGTGGCCGAGACGGGCGGTTATCTGGTGGCAGTGACGACCGAGGTCGATACGGCCTTGGAGCAGGAAGGCTATGCGCGTGAACTGGTGCGCCGTATCCAGCAACTGCGTAAGGATGCCAACCTGGAGATCAGCGACCGCATCGTGACCTACATTGCCGATTCGACGCTGCTGCACGACGTGCTGGCGCACTTTGGCAGCTATGTGCGCGAGGAAACGCTGAGTGTGGATCTGATCCAGGTTCATCCGAGCCAGGGCGATGGCATCCCGGCGCATCTGCCGCAGACCCGCTTTGAACTGGCGGGCGGCGAGGTGACCGTCGGGCTGGCGAAGAAGGGATAGGCGGCGCTCTGTGCTGCGTATACCGAGCTACACCTGTGATACAATAGGACATAGGCCATCCCGAATTTGCGTGTGCTGCGCCGCTGGGGAACCAATCCCCCGGCTACCGCACAACGCCTGCTGCACCGGGCTGGAGAGGTCAGCCTGCCGAGAGCAGCCTCCCTTAGGGGGCGTTGTTCTTTAGCCTGGAGGCTTTAGCTCCGGGCGGATGGACGGACAGCGTTCAGATATCGGGATGACTTATGTTGGTTTGCCTGGTAAAGAAAGTGTTGAAATGCGTAAGAACCGCCTGACGGCCGTCTTGCTCCAACGCTGCCCGGTCTGCTTGGAGGGGCGCACATTCTATTCGCTGCTGGGGATGTACCGGCACTGCCCGCAGTGCGGCATCCTCTATGAGCGCGAGCACGGCTATTTTCTGAACTCGATGTTCTTTGCCTATGTGCTGGGCTTTTTGGTCGTCGCGCCCACGGCGCTCTATCTCTATCTGCGCGGGACGTCGACGCTGTGGTTCACGCTCATCGTCAGCGCAGAACTGCTGCTGCTCTGGCCGATCATCTTCCGCTATTCGCGCGTGATGTGGATGCACGTCGACCAACTGCTTGACCCGCGCGGGCTGCGCGAGGCGGTGGCGGCGGAGTTGGCCCAGCAAGAGGCAAATACAACCCAACCCGCCGGCGAACAGCCCGCGGGGCAGGTGCATTAGGCCGGTTGATGTCAGGCGCTGGCTGCGGTCAGCGCCTCCATCCCCGACTTCCAGAAGATCGCCAGAAACAGGATCGCCACGTCCACCAGCGCGCCGACGCGCGCCCCCATCACGACCGTGTTCCACCACGGCACAACCGCTACCAGCGAGATGGCCGCGGCCGCGCTCGCCATCGGCAGCCACCACGGTTGGCGGAACCAGAGTCCTAAGCCTGCGCCGACAAAGCCGATCAGCGCCAGCAGCCAGAGCAGCCCCCACGCCTTGCCCACGGCGGAGGTAGTCGTCAGGTCGCCGCCAAAGATCCACGGCGCGCTGCTAAAGCCCGTGGGGAGAGTCGTCCAGGCGTTGAGAAATCCCGTCGCATGGCCGATGCCATGGCCGATCAGGATGATCACCATCAACCAGCGAAGCCACATCGATGCGCCTCCTCTCGGCTGTGCAATACAGGTGCGCGATTCAGTGTCGCCGTACAGCTTGACTGTAGAACAGGGGCCGGCGCACGGCTAGGGCCAACTATCCCGTTTTAGAAGGGATAACTTTCTCTGCGCGCCTTCGGCATCTATACCGGCTTGGTGAACTCGACCCCGTGATAGGAGGCCAACTCGCCCAACGGCTCAAGGTGGGTGCTGACCATCAACTGTGGCAGCGCGGCGTGGAGTTCGGCTTCGACGGCTTCTAAAAGCTGGTGGCCCTGCTGCACGCTCCAGCCGCCTGGAACCAGCACATGCATCGAGACAAAGCGGCGTGTCCCCGCCTGGCGTGTGGTCACGGCGTGGAACTCGATGCCCTCGGCGCGGTAGCGATTGAGGATCGCCGTGATCTGCGCCAGTTCGTCCGGAGGCAGCGCAGTATCCATCAACCCGGCGACCGAGGCGCGGAGGATGCGCGTCCCCGTCCAGGTGATGTTGGCGGCAACCAGCAGCGCGATGATGGGGTCCAGCCGCTGCCAGCCCGTGAGCGCGACCAGCCCCACCGCGGCCAGGACGCCCACCGAGGTCCATACATCGGTCAACAGATGTTGAGCATCGGCCTCCAGCGTGATGGAGCCGTGTTGGCGTGCGGCGCGCAGCAAGATCAGGCCGACAGCTAAATTCACCAAGGCAGCGGCTGTACCAATCGCCAACCCGAGGCCCAGGTCTTCCAGCGGGCGAGGAAAGAGCAGGCGCGGGATGGCGGTCGCCGCAATGCCGGCGGCTGCGACCAGGATCAGGGAGCCTTCGACGCCGCTGGAGAAATATTCGGCCTTGTTGTGGCCGAAGTTGTGCTCGTCGTCGGGTGGGCGCGCCGCCACGGTCAGCATCGCCAGCGCCATCAGCGCGCCGGCAAGGTTGACCAATGACTCAAGCGCATCCGAAAGCAGCCCCACCGAGCCGGTGAACCAGTATGCGCCAAACTTGAGCGCCAGCGTCGCCAGGGCCGCGGCGACCGAAAGCCAAGCATAGCGTGTGAGCGAAGTGGACTGTGTCTGCATGACCTAAGCATATCACAGCTCGCACCCCCCGCATGTGGGCAGCTTGTCAATTGTTTCACAAGCACTCCACAACAGTCATTGCCTATTCTCATGATTGCAGGTCACCCGCGATGGCCTGCGGGTTGCCGGTGTATCGCCACGCCGCGATAAGGCAAATTGAGATCCAAAAAACGATCCCGCTCGACTCTGGGCGCAATTTCCGCTATGATCAGATTAGGCGTCCTGGCGCTGCCGTTTGTTGCAGGCCCCTGGTTCACCCCGCGCGTTTGTCCGCATTGCGCCCGTGCCGAGATGGATGGGGTCTAGACTCGGCAAGCGGGTTAGGTTCAGGAGGCTCTCTATGCACCGCAGATCGAAACGCATTTTGTTGGGGCTAGTCCTGCTGCTGGTGGTGCTGTTGGGATTGGGCGTGGCGGCCACGGTGGCGCTGGGCCGCACCTCGCGCGTCGGGTTTGCGCGCATGGTCGTGTTAGAGGCCGGCGCTATCGACGGCATTGCCGAGGGGATCGCGCACATCGACCTGCCGCCGGGGTATGCGCCTGAGTTCGGCATGCGCGGCTTAGGGTTCTCCATGGCCGTCTATACCCCTGGCGATGACCTCAGCCAGCTTTTGCTGATCCAGATCCCTGAGTGGCTGCCGATGGACGAGGCGGCCATCATCCGCCAGGCGCGCGCCTCTGCCGCGCAAAATCGCCAAGACAGGGACGGCCAAGAGGGAAACAGCCAAGGACAGGTCGATCTCACCGTGACCGTGGTCGAGGAGCGGAAGATCGACCTGGGTGACCATTCGGTCTATTATTCGATTGCCGAGGGCACGAGCGAGGAGGGGGTGGCCTTCCGCACCTTGCAAGTCTTTTTTCCAGGGCGTCACGGCAAAGTGGTGCTGCTGCTGGAAGAGCCGATCGCGCGCTGGGACGATGGCCGCGCCCATGCCTTGCTGTCCTCGCTGCGCTAGGAGCCGGGAGAATGACAGAGCCTGCAAGGATAGAGGCTGCCGCCGGTACGCCTGCCCTATTCGACCGGTACAACGCCTGCTATGCGGCCACGCAGACCAGCGCCGTCTCTTTGGCGCAGACTTCAGCCAACATGTCGAAGTCTGCGGGGTGATCGAGGCCT
>QEUY01000341.1 GCA_003577365.1 Chloroflexota bacterium
GGGAGTCGTGGACTTCCGTCCCATTGGCTACCTTCTCGGCTCATACCGCATCGCCACCGCCCCCGAGCCGAACTCCAGCCGGCTCACGAGCTTCAAGTCGACATGCTTCGATAAGCCCGCAAACAGCGTCGGCCCATGGCCCGCTATCCTGGGATGCACGATAAACTCGTACTCATCGATCAATCCCAGCTCCGTCAATGCTTGTGCGAGCTGCACGCCTGCCACGAACAGTCCCTTGCCCGACTCCCGCTTGAGCTGCTGAACGGCCTTCCCCAGGTCCCCGCGCACGAGCTCTGCGTTCCAGTCGACGTGGTCCAGGGTGCTCGACACGACGTACTTCTTTGCCGCATCGATGGTGCGGGCGAAGGGTTCCATCCAGGGTTCCATCCAATCAGGCCTTGCTCCCGTCTGCGCCGGTGACCGCCACGCTGCCTCCATCATTTCGTAGGTCACACGGCCAAAGAGGAGGGCATCGGCCTGGGCGATGTTCTCGGCGGCGTGACGATGCAAGTCTTCGTCTGGGACGATTGCACGATGATCGCAGCACCCATCCAATGTGATGTTGATGGAATATCGAAGGGGTCGCATTATTTCCTCCTGAAGCGGGCTAAAAAGTTTGCGATGCTGATAGCCACTGATTCGATTCATTCCGGCTTCGCTATGGTTTTTGTTTTGAAACTGCATGAGGTCATTTCGTAATTTTGACATGCTCGACAACCCACGAGCCGATCGTTTGCTCAGTAGCTCCACTCCTCATGCCCCAACGGCGCACGGTTCAGTTCTTCGCGGTGGAGACGCCACTGGGGCATGAACTTGTCCATCAACTCGCGGAAGCGTTCGTTGTGACGGCGCTCGAGCAGGTGGACCATTTCATGGACGGGGATGTACTCGAGGCAGGCCGGTGGTTTTTTGGCGAGTTCGAGGTTGAGCCAGATGCGGCGGGCAGTGATGTTGCAGGCGCCCCAGCGGGTTTTCATCTTTTTGATGCCCCATTCGGCTACTTGGACGCCGATCTTGGGTTCCCATTTGGCGAGCAGGGGTGGGATTTGTTGGCGCAGGTGGTGGCGATACCAGCGGTGAAGGAGCGCCTCGCGTTTGTCCCGGTCGGCGCCGGGGGGGATGCGGAGCTCCAGGGTTGTGTTGTTGGGCAGGTTGACCGCGGCGGGACCGGGCTGCTCGATGACGTTGAGGCGGTAGCGGCGGCCCTGGAAGTAGTGGCTTTCGCCCGTGATCATTTCGCGCTGTGACTGGCGCTCTTGTTGTTCAAAGCGTTGTTGTTGGCGGCGAATCCACCCCAGGCGTGAGATGATGGCCAGCCGGACGGCGTCGTCATCCAGACGCAGGGGCACGGCTGCGCGCACGCGACCGTTTGGGGGGTAGACGCCCAGGTGCAGGTTTTTGATATCCTTGCGGACGATTTCGACCGGTATGCCACGCACGTCGATGTGATGCGATTTAGTAGTCATGCTGGTTTTTGGCGATCTCGAAGATGGTCTCGGTGAGGGCGTCGTCGCCCAGCACGGATTTGATGGCGATGCGAACCTCGCGCTCCTTGAAGCGCTGCCCACGCCAGCCGGCCTTCTTGACGTTGCGGATGGCGTTATCGACCTGAACCGCCACGCGGGCTACGGCGTCCTCGGGCGGGGAGTCCCCGTAGGATACCCCGCTGTCAGGCATGACCATCACCTTGCCCTTGAGATTGTCGTACAAGGCACGGCGGGCGGGGCTGTTGATGGTGGCCGGGTAGGATGAGCCGGTCTCGAGTTGGCTGACCCGTCTTGTCAACTCGACGATGCGGTCGAGGTAGGCCTTGTAGTCGATTGCCTGCTGTTTGCGCGCCTGGATGAGCGTGTCGAGCAACTGGGACATCTTTTCGTAGTATACCGGATTGACGGCCATTTCGTCGAGAATGAGCCGGCGGACGTTGTTCTCGATGGTCTCGGCCATGGCCTCGGGGTGCTGGCGGATGCCGCTGGGCAGCGCTTCGACGGCCTCCTCGCCGCGCTCGACGATCAGCTCGACCAGGGTCATGTCGTCGAAGGCGGACAGCTTTTCGCTTTCCTCGGCGCGGATGTAGGTGTCGAGCAGGTGGCGCATGGCCGGCTCGTACAGCTTCATGTCGATGTAGCCGCCGCTGGCCAACTTGACCTCCTCGCGCACCTTTTCGTAGTGGCTCACCTCGGCTTTGATGGTCTGCGCCTCGGCTGCGGTGTAGCCGGCTGCGGCCATTTCGTTGGCGAGGTTGGCGTAGGCGCGCAGGAGCGCCGCGGCCAGCTTGTAGAGGGCCACGCGCTTGGGTTCGTTATCCTTGAGGGCTGCGGCGTCGGTGGTGTCCGCCGCGCAGAAGAAGCGCAGATAGGCGGGTGTGTCGCGCGGCGGCTCGACCGGTTCGCACAGCGCCTTGATCGACTCGCGCAGCTCCTCGAGACGTTCGCGGCCCTTTTGTAGCCGGTCTTGCAGCAGGCCGGCCACGTCTTCCACGTCGTAGCCGTCGAAGGCCTCGCCGGTATAGTCTTGGATCGACTTTTCCAGCGACTTGAAGAGGTCCTTGTAGTCGATGATGTAGCCGTATTCCTTGTCTTCCCCGTCGAGGCGGTTGACCCGGCAGATGGCCTGGAAGAGGCCGTGGTCGCGCATCTGTTTGTCGATGTAGAGGTAGGTGGCGGGCGGAGCGTCGAAGCCGGTCAGCAGCTTGTCCACGACGATGAGGAGTTTCATCTGGCCCGGCTCTTTGATGAAGCGTGTTTTGACCTCCTTCTCGAATTGCTCGACCTTGTACATGGCCGTGTCTTCGGGCTCGTTGAAGTGGGCGGCCAGCATCCTGCGGTAGATCTCATACTGGCGCAGCTTTTCGGTCAGACCCTCGCCGGTCTCCTCGCCCTTGATGTCCGCCGGGGAGGGCTTGTAGGAGGTGATGATGGCGCACTTGCCGGCCAGGTCGGTGCGCTGGAACATTTCGAAGAAGCGGCAGGCCGAGTAGATGCTGCCGGAGACGAGCAGGGCGTTGCCGTGGCCGCTGCGGAGGCGGTCGCGCGTCTCCATGTCGAGCAGGATGTCGGCGACGATCTTTTCGAGGCGGTCTTGAGCGCTGAGCACCTTTTGCATGGTGCCCCAGCGTTCTTTGAGCTGGGCCCGGGCCAGGTCGGTCAGCCCCCGGGTCTTGACCTCGAACCACTGGTCGATCTTGGCCTGCGAGGTGATGTTCTGGTCGATGTCGCGGGCCTCGTAGCGCAGGTCGAGCACGACACCGTCGCGCACGGCTTCGTCGTATTTGTAGGTGTGGATGTAGGGTCCGAAGATCTCGATGCTCTTCTGCTTGTCTTGTTTGAGCAGCGGGGTGCCGGTGAAGCCGATGAGCATGGCGCCCGGCAGCAGCGTCTTCATCGCCTGGTGCAGTTTGCCGGACTGGGTGCGGTGGCACTCATCGACAAAGACAAAGATCTCGCCGCGGGCGCGGAAGCCCCTGGGCAGGTGGCTCTGGATCTCCTGGAGGTAGGCGTCGATGTCGCCTTCGTCGCTGCGGCCAAACTTGTGGATGAGCGAGCAGATCAGCCACTCGTCGCCGGCGTTGAGCACGCGCACGAGGTCGGCCCCGCTGCGGGTGCGGTAGATGTTCTCGTCGACGCCCATGAAGACCTTTTCGATCTGCTCGTCGAGTTCGGTGCGGTCGGTGATGAGCAGGACGCGGGCGTCGGTGACGTGTTCACGGATCCACTTGGCCAGCCAGACCATGGTCAGGCTTTTGCCACTGCCCTGGGTGTGCCAGATGATGCCGACCTCGCGGCGCTTGACGTGCTCCTGGGCTTTGCGCACCCCGAAGTACTGGTTGTGGCGGCAGGTCTTCTTGGTGCCGGCGTCGAAGACCATGAAGTCGTGGATGATTTCCAGCAGGCGTTCCTTGCGGCAGAGGTGGGCGAGCGCCCGGTCGAGGGGGGACCGTACAGACGCAAAATTTTGCGTCTGTACGGGGGATGCAGGTAGAGACGCAAAATCTTGCGTCTCTACGGGGGTGGGTTCCTTCCAGGTCAGGTAATATTTTTCCGGTGTCTCGATGACGCCGTAGCGCAGACCCTCGGTGTCGTTGCCGGCCATGACGAGCTGGACGGTGGTATAGAAGGGGCGGATGAACGCTTTCTTCTGGCTGTCGAGGTTCTGGCGGATGCCCTCGGTGACTGAGACGGTGGAGCGTTTGAGTTCCAGCACGGCCAGGGCGATGCCGTTGACGTAGAGGACAATGTCGGGTCGCTTGGTGTGCTCGCCGGCGATGGTGACCTCCTCGGCGATGGCGAAGTCGTTGTGGGCGGGGTTCTGCCAGTCGATCAGCCAGACGGTGATGTGCTGTTCGCCCACGTCGGGCCGCACCTTGACGCCGTAGCGCAGCAAGCTGTAGACCGCGCGGTTGGCGTCGTAGAGCGTCTTGCTGCCGCCGAGCGACCGGGCCTGGTCCAGCTCGCGGAGCACCCGGGTGATGACCTTGTCGGTGTGGCCCTGGCGTTTGAGGAAAGACGCGGGTAGAGACGCAAGATGTTGCGTCTGTACGGGAGACGCAAGATGTTGCGTCTGTACGTTGCTGTTGCCGGGCCGGTCTTGCCAGTGGCCGAGGTAGCGGTAGCCCAGCGTGTCGCGGAAGAAGGCGACGACGCGCTGCTGGGTGAGGATTTCGCGTTGGCCGACGGTTGTCATGGGTAGATTCCTATCGTAGAGACGCAAGATTTTGCGTCTCTACGGTTGTTCCCCGAACAGGCTGTCCGTTTGCCAGTTTTCGGGGTTGGTTTGTATGTATCTTTCGATGCGGGCGTATTCGTCTGCATCGCGGATGACACGGTCATAGTAGCGCGGCTGCCAGCCAAAGGGAATCTCGTGCTGGCGGGCGAATTTGGTGACGCCGATTTTATAGCCGCGTACGATGGAGGCCAGGTTTTTTGATTGGGGGCCGAATTGGTTTGTGGGCCGTAGAGACGCAAAATCTTGCGTCTCTACGGGTTTGTCAATGACGATGATCCCGTGGACGTGATTGGGCATGACCACGAACGCACCCAGCCGCACAAATGGGAAATGGTCGGGAATCTGCGACCAACAATCCCAGGCGGCCTGGCCAAGCGGCGACAGGGTCATGGCCCGGTTGGCGATCTGGCCGAAATGGTGGGCCCGCCCTTGGGTGCAGATGGTGACGAAATAGGCGGCGTTGCGGCCATAATCCCAGGTTGCCCAGCGAGCGCTGGCGATGCGATATTTGCC
>QEUY01000342.1 GCA_003577365.1 Chloroflexota bacterium
CGGCTTCTTTGGCCTGGCGTATCGCTGCCGGGTCAAAGCCGGCGGCATCCACCGCCACGCCGCTGCTGTCGGCCAGCGCCACCACGCGGAAGGCCAGCCCATAGGCGCGGTGCAGCCGCTCGCCTTTGATCTCCAGGATGCGCAGAAAGCTGCGGTTGACGTTGCCCAGCCCGGCCAGATAGATGTCGATGGTTTTCATAGGAGAGATATTTACCGCAGAGCACTGCGGTTAATGCTTCTGCGCGTGCTCCTTAGCCGCGTGGTCTTTGACCATGCGCGCAAAGCGGGCGAAGAGCAGGTCGGCGTCGTGCGGGCCGGGGCTGGCCTCCGGGTGATATTGCACGCAGAAGACCGGGCGGTCGGTGAGCCGCAGCCCTTCGACCGTGCCGTCGTTGAGGTTGCGGTGGGTGATCTCCACCGTAGGGGGTAGATTTTCCGCGCGCACGGCGTAGTTATGGTTCTGCGCCGTGATCTGCACATTGGTGGCGCTGCTGTCACTCACCGGCTGATTGCTGCCGTGATGGCCAAACTTGAGTTTATAGGTCTCGCCGCCTAGGGCCAGGCCGATGATCTGATGGCCCAAGCAGATGCCGAACGTGGGGATGCCGGTGGTCAGCAGCTCGCCGATCGCCTCGGCTGCATAGGGCAGCCCAGCCGGGTCGCCGGGGCCGTTGCTCAAAAAGATGCCGTTGGGGTTCAACTCCAGCACCTGGCGGGCAGGCGTGTGCGCGGGGACGACGGTGACGCGCAGCCCGTGGCTGGTGAGCCGGCGCAGGATATTGTGTTTGACGCCAAAGTCATAGGCGACTACCAGCGGGGCCCCCGCCTGGACGGCAGGCGCATCGCCCGCCAGCGTGATCTCCTGGTCCAGATCGCGGCCGGAGGCGACGGGCGTCCATTCCACCCGTGTTCCGTCTACCCAGTGATAGGGTTCCTGGCAGGTCACTTCTTTGACCAGGTCGCGCCCGTCGAGACCCTCCCAGCCTTGCGCCAGCGCCAACAGGTCGGCGGCGCTGTGGCTGCCGTCGGTGCAGAGCGCGGCGTGCATCACCCCCTTGTCACGCAGCCGCCGGGTGAGGGCGCGGGTATCCACGTCGCTGATGCCTGGGATGCCGTGGCGCGCCAGATAGTCGGGCAGCGCCTCGTTGGCACGCCAGTTGGAGGTAATCGGGCTGATCTCGCGCACGATAAACGCCGTGATCTGCGGCTGGTCGCTCTCGACATCTTCTAGGTTGATGCCCGTGTTGCCGACATGCGGCAGCGTCATACAGACCATCTGGCCGCGGTAGGAGGGGTCGGTGATGACCTCCTGATAGCCGGTGAGGCTGGTGTTAAAGACGACCTCGCCCACGACGGTGGTGGCTGCGCCAAAGGCTTGGCCGTGGAAGACCGTCCCATCGGCGAGGACTAGCATAGCTGTCACGCAGACTGTTTCCTTTCACTCATCTGTACTCATCTGCACAGGCCGGCGGCATGAGCCGGCAAACCCCAATCCGTCTAGCGTTCCCCGCCGCTGGGGCGCTGTTGATAGGCCAGCTTCAACGGCTGCCAGGCATCCCAACGCAGCAGCCCATTCCAGCCCGGAACCTTGCTCTCCTCCGCTTTGGCAGGCGCGGCGACGAGCGGCATCGACACAGCGACTTCATCACAGCGGTGGAATTTGGGGCAGTAGATGCAGGCCTGCCACACCTTAGGGCTGATGCTCCAGCGGTCGACCACCTCGAAGCCCAGCCGTGTAAAGAAGTTTTCGCGCAGCGTAAGCGCGCAGACCTGTTCATAGCCCTGGTCGCGCGCGATCTCGACCAGGGCCAACACCAACTGCCCGCCGACGCCCTGCCCCTGGTAATCCTCATGCACCGCCAGCGAGCGGATCTCGACCAGGGTCTCGGTGAGCGGAACCAGCGCGCCGCAGCCCGCGAGCGCATGATTGCTCGTATCGGCGGCGACCAGCCAGTCGGCCAAGGTCTGGCGGATGCTGGCCTCGCTGCGCGGCAGCATGATATCCTGCGCCGCAAAGCGGTTCACCATGGCGGCGATCGCGGGAATATCCTGCTCAAACGCGGGACGGATGGTGATGGGCATCGGCTCCTGGTTCCTTACTCCTGGACAACGGCACACAGCCGGCCTCGTTGCGCCGGCGGCAGCTACATCCGCTGCAGGATCGCATCCACCTTATCGACAACCTGCTTGATCTCGTCCTCGCTGATGGTCAGCGGCGGCACAAAGCGCAGCACGTTGGGGCCGGCGTTGACCAAGATCAGCCCCTGCTTGTAGCCTTCGGCCACAATCGGGCCGGTATCGATGTCCAGCTCCATGCCGACCATCAGCCCTTGGCCGCGCACCTCGACGATATGCGGGCTGTTGAGTTCCTCAAGCAACTCCTTGAGCAGTTTGCCCTTGGCCTGCACAGCAGCCAGGAAGTCAGGGTCGGAGACACGCTGGACCACATATTCGGCCACATGCGTTGTGACCGGGCCGCCGGCAAAGGTGCTGGCATGGTCGCCCTTGTGCATCGCATCGGCCACCTTTTGGCGCATCAGAATCGCGCCGATCGGCAGACCCCCTGCCAGGGGTTTGGCGCTGGTCAGGATATCCGGCTCGACGCCGTAGCCCTGGTAGGCCCAGAGATGGCCTGTGCGCCCCACGCCACACTGCACCTCGTCAAAGATCAAAAGCGCATCATACTGGTCGGCCAGGTCACGCAGCCCCTGCAGAAACTCGCGCGTCGCCGGATAGATGCCGCCTTCCCCCTGCACAGGCTCTACGATGATGGCGCAGACCCCCTCGTCCATCTGGGCGCGTGCGCTCTCCAGGTCGTTGAACTCGGCAAAGCGCACGCCCGGCATCAACGGCTGGAACGGCTCCTGATACTTGGGCCGCGGGGTGGCGGCCAGGCTGCCAAACAGACGGCCATGAAAGGCGTTGGAAAAGGCCAAGATATGATACTTGTCGTTGTGCCCCTTCTCGCGCGCATAGCGGCGGGCGAACTTGAACGCGCCCTCATTGGCATCGGCGCCGGTGAGGCTAAAGTGAACCTTGTCGGCAAAGCTGGTCTCACACAGCAGCTTCGCCAGCCGCGCATGGGGCGCGGTGTGATAGAGGTTGCTGGCATGCAGCACGCCGCTGCTCACTGCCTCCTGGATGGCCTGGGCGATGCCGGGGTCGTCATAGCCCAGCGCGTTGACGGCGATCCCCGCCACACAGTCCAGATAGGCATTGCCTTCAGTATCATAGAGCGTGCTGCCCCGGCCGCGCTCGATCACAAAGGGCGGGCGGCTGTAGACCCCCAGCACATATTCTTGCTCCAGGCTAATGATTTCCTGCGTGTTCATTCCTCGCTCCTGTGTGGCTGTTGATATCGGCCGCTTCGCTAGGGCGGCTGTGGCCGGGCGCTGGAGTTTAGGCAACGCTGCGCGCCCCAATCACGCCGGTGCCGCCATTCTCCTGGACGCCGGCCAGGTTGGTGATCACCGCTTGGGCGACGCCGCCCTGGACGGCGTTGATGGCGCTGCGCACCTTGGGGATCATGCCCCCGGTGATGATGCCTTCGTCGATCCACTGTTCGGCCTGGTCGGCGGTGACGGCGCGCACCACGCGGCCCGCCACCAGGATACCCGGCACGTTGCTGACAAACACCAGCTTGATCGCGCCCAGCCGGGCGGCGATGGCGGTGGCGGCGTGGTCGGCGTTGACGTTGTAGCTCAGGGCATCGTGCGCGCCAAAGCTGATCGGGCTGATCACCGGCACGATGCCGGCGTCGATCAGCGCATAGATCAGATGGGGGTCGACGTCCTGGATGTCGCCCACGCGCCCCAGATCGCCCAGCGGGTGCCACATCTTTTCCACATAGATTGTGCCGTCGTCTACGCCGCTGAACCCTGCGGCGCGGATGCCGGCGTTGACCAAGGCGCGCACGATGCGTTTGTTGGTCAAGCCGCTGAGCACCATTTCGGCGACGTCGAGGCTCGGCTCGTCGGTGACGCGCAGCCCCTCGATAAAGTGGGGCGTTAGGCCCAGCTTTTCCTGATAGGCGGCGATGGTTTTGCCGCCGCCATGCACGACCACCGGGATATAGCCTTCGGCCTGCACGGCGCGCACCGCCAGCGACAGCCCTTCAAGAAAGGCCGGGTCGTCCAACTCGTTGCCACCCACCTTGACCACCACGATATAGGGCGGGTGTTCGGCCTCATTGCGCTCCGGTTCAAGCGCCGGCCCGGCGCTGAGGCCGGGATAGAGATCGCCGGTATTGAGATCAGATGACATGTGCAGCTCGTCCATCGTTCATAGCAGCGGTCGCGATCAGCCTCCCTAGAGCAACCCCCTAGAGTAGACCCAAAGTCTCGTCGATCCCCACGCTGAGGTTGAAGTTTTGGATCGCCTGGCCGCTGGCCCCCTTGATCAGGTTGTCCAGCGTGGCGACGATGATGTAGTCTGGGCCATCGGGCTGCGCGGGGTCGGCAGGTGTGATGCTGATGGCGCAGCGATTGGTATAGGCGGTGTGGCGCAGCGAGGCGATCTGGCCCGCGGGCAGCAGATGGATAAACGGCTCGCCGGCGTAGGTCTCGGCATAGAGATCGCGGATCATCTGCTCGGTGACGCCCTGCGGCACGCTGATGTATATGGTGCTGAGGATGCCGCGGTTGACGGGCAGCAGGTGAGGCGAAAAGATAAAGCGGTACGTGTGCTGGCCGTTGACGCGGTTGAGCACCTGTTCCATTTCGGCAATGTGGCGGTGGCGCACGCCGACATTGTAGGGCGTCAGATTCTCGTTGGCTTCCACAAAGCTGTACTGCAGCTTGGTCTGGCGGCCCGCGCCGCTGACGCCGCTCTTGCTGTCGACGATCACTTGGTCGCTCAGCCAGCCCGCCTTAGCCAAGGGGTAGAGACCTAGGTTGACGCTGGTGGGATAGCAGCCGGGGTTGGCGATCAGCCGTGCGCCCTTGATCTGGGCGCGGTTGATCTCGCACAGCCCATAGACAAACTGCGGCAGCAGATCGGGCGCAGTGTGGGCCACGCCGTACCAGCGTTGGTAGGCGGCGGGGTCAGCCAGCCGGAAGTCGGCGCTGAGGTCCACCACGCGCACGCCGGTGGCTTGAAAGGCGCGCACCGGCTCGATCGACGCGGCATGCGGCAGGCAGAGAAAGACCACATCCACCTCGCCGGCGCGTGCCATGCCCTCTTGCAGGCTGATCAGCGGATAGTCCCACGGCGCGGCGTGGACCTCGGAGCGCTGGATCAGCTGGACCAACTCAAAGCCGGTGTATCCTGTCGCGCCGGCGATCCCCGCTTTGTACATCGTGCTCCTGTCCTTCTCGATGGTTGATCGATTCGTGTTGATCGACTGCTGCAGATCGACTCGTATGGATCATGCAAGGTCACAATACCGGCCTCTGGCGACACAGCCCTCGCCGGATGGCGGCGAGGCGGTGTGTGACGGAGGCCGGACCGCTTGACAAAAGAAAAAGCCCTCCGAACTGGAGAGCTTTGCCGTCAAACCCCTGTCTCACACGTGCGCGCGCAAAGTTTCCAGATCAGTGACCGGTCCGGGAAGCGTAGCGCCTGGAGCGTGTGATGCAGACCATCAGGGCACTTGTGTCCATAGTAGCCGACAGTGTAGCATGGTGGGGGGGCAGTGTCAATACTTGCCGCCCCCTACGCGCGCATTGCGCGCAAGCTGCCGATAGAAGCCGAGAAAGGAGAGGCATGGCGAACACAACAACCCGGCCGGTCATCACGCGCTTGATCTTGGTGCGCCACGGTGAGACCGAAGGCAATCTCAGCCAGGTATGGCACGGTGCGCTCGATGCGCCGCTGACAGCGCGCGGCCGCGCCCAAGTCGCGGCGACTGCCGCACGGCTGGCACAATTGCACGCCCATCGGCCCGTCGATCACCTCTACGTTTCGCCCCTACCGCGGGCGCAAAGCACCGCCGCAGCCATTGCCCAGGCGACAGGGCTGGTGGCCGAGGTCATCGATGGGCTGCGCGAGTTCAGTATCGGCGACTGGGAGGGGCGCGCCTTTCGCGACCTGCGCGAGACTGAAGACCTCTGGGGTCGCTGGGAGGCAGACCCGCACTTTGCGCCGCCCAACGGCGAATCGCCCAGTTCGTTTAACAGCCGTGTGGTCGATGTCGCGCAGCGGCTGGTCGCCCAACATCCAGGTGAGACCCTGGTGGCGGTTACGCATGGCGGGGTGATCGGCAATCTGCTGGCGTCATTTGTGGGCGACGGGCCGGGCGACTGGCGGCGTTTTGACCCGCCCAACTGTTCGATCAGCATTCTCGACTGGGACGGGGCGCAGTGGACGCCGGTGTTGATCAACGATATCGGCCACCTGCCCGCGCCGGCGCAGGCAGATTATCTGCCCGACTATTGAGCCTAACTCATCCGCAG
>QEUY01000343.1 GCA_003577365.1 Chloroflexota bacterium
CAGTGAACTCAACCGCGCCACTCACCTGCTGATCTCGGAAGGGTGGCTCTTCCCCGAAAAGCGCACCATCCCAGTCGATTGGATCCGCGAGGTCGAGGAGGACCGTATCTATCTGGCGGTCAGCGCGCGCGAGCTGGAACGGGTGCCTGCGTATCAGCCCTAACCAGCCCCAGCCCCACCCATCGCCCTGCACCGGCAACGGTCGATGGGGCCAGGGCCGCTTCGAGTCCACCGCTGCTTCGAGTCTACCGGGGGCCGGACTCGAAGCGGCCCTCTTGTATGCTGGATGGACTTTTATCCCTTGACAGAACCGGTCAGCGTAGCGACGAAATGGCGCTGGCTGTAGGCATAGAGCGCCAGGGGAACCAGCGCCGCTACGATCGACGCCGCGATCACCACCGGCCGCGCATAGACATCGGCCACGCTCAAGTTGTTGAGCCGGGCGATAGCGGGCATCAGCAGTTGCTTAGCATCGTCGGTGATGATGATCTGCGGCCAGAGCAGTTCATTCCAAGCGCCGCGCAGTGACAGCGTCGCCAGCACCAACACCGCGGCCTTCATCGTGGGCAACACCACACGCCAAAAGAGGGTGAACTCGTTGCACCCGTCCATGCGCCCGGCCTCCATCATCTCGGTAGGCACGACCAGCATAAACTGGCGCATGAGGAAGATGCCGAACGCGCCGCCGCCGACCGCAGGCAGGATCAACCCCCAGTAGTTGTTGACCAGCCCCAACTGGCGCAGCACGATAAAACGCGGCACGAGCATGGTCTGTGTGGGCAGCAGCATCACGCCCAAGATCAGCAGAAAGAGCAAGTTGCGCCCCGGAAAACGCAACTTGGCCAAGGTGTAGCCGGCCAGGGCCGAGGCCAGCGTCCCCAGCACCGTGATCGCCGTCACCACGGTGACCGAGTTGAGGATGTAGCGTTGGAAGCCATAGCGCGTCCACATCAACTCATACAGCACAGTCGTGAACGCCTCAGGGATGGGCCACATAGGGTTCATATAGACGTCGACACGGTTGAAACTCCAGCCCACGATGCAGAAAAAGGGCCACAGGAAGAGCAGCGCCAGCACAGACGCAAGCAGCGTATTGACGATGTAGCGCAGGCGAAAGAGACCAATGGCCGGCTTGCCCTGAACAGTGACCGGCGCGGAGGAACTTTGCGTCGCTTGGGTGACATCAATGGACATCGCGGTTGCCTCCCTAATCAAGTTCGCCGATGTTATAGAACTTGAGCTGAACGATGGTAATGACCACGGCGATGATAAAGACCAGCCAGCCGATGGCTGTGGCATAGCCCATGCGAAACTGGTTAAAGGCCTGCCACACAATGTAGGGCATAAAGAACCAGCCCTGGCCTGCCGGCCCCCCATATCCCGTGCCGCTGCCGGTGAAGAAGACATAGGGAACCTCATAGGCGGTCAGCGAACCGGCAGCCGCCGTGATCGAGATATAGGCAAAGACGGGTTTGAGCAGCGGCAGCGTGACAAAGCGCGCCTTCTGCCAGCCATTAGCCCCATCCACAGTCGCCGCCTCCAGCACCGACTTGTCCAGACCGCTCAACCCTGCGATCAGATAGACGGCGTGGTTGCCCATATACTGCCAGAAGGCGAGAAAGAGCAGCATCGGCATGATCAGCCGTGGCGTCGATAGCCAGGGGATGCGCGCATCGCCGCCCAGCGCCAGCCACAGTTCATTGGCAAAGCCGCGGCTCTCGTTGAAGAACCATGCGCCGACCACGCCCATGGTCACACCCGGCAGCACCGCGGGGATAAAGAAGGCCGTGCGGAAAAAACCGCGTGCCCAGAGATAGGCGGAGGTCAGCAGCAACGCCAGCAGAAACGCTGCCGGCATCTGTGTGGCCAAACTGCCGACGGTGTAATAGGCGAAGTTCTTGAGCGCGACCCCCAGTCGCGCATCGCTGAAGGCTTCGGCGTAGTTCTCCACCCCAATCCAGGCCCACTGGCCGGTATAGCCGACAGATTCCTGAAACCCCATGGTAATGGCGCGCAGCATGGGGTAGAGCGTGAAGACCGCAAAGGTGAGAAAGAAGGGGGAGACAAACAGATAGGGCGTCCATTTGCGCTGGTCCGCAAAGAAATGCGCAACCTGGGCAAATAGACCTCGGCGTCGAGGTTGAGCGATTACGGCCATAGTCATGGTCTCCAGATGAAAACCGAGCAGGGAGGGGTCGCTCTCCCTGCTCGGCATGGTCTCAGGCGCTCACACGGAAATCGATCCGATGGGTACCGTCCGGCATCCGCTACTGGTTCTGCGCAATCGTGTCGCGCGCGTTCTTTTCGGCGGTGGCAATCGCCTCGTCCAGCGACAGTTCGCCGGTCCAGACCAACGGGAACTGCTCGTTCCACGCCGTCACCACCGTGTTGGTCGTCCAGTCCTCGGCATAGCCCGGCAGGTCCAGCGCAGATTCGATAAAGACTTCACCGGCTACCTGGCCGCCCACAAACGGCTCTGCCTCGTGGAAGGCTTGGCCCTCCCAAGAGCTAACCACCGGCGGCAGGATGCCTGTCTCGACAAAGCGAGTCTCCAACTGTCCTTCGGTGTTGTCGAAATAGAGATAGAGCATCACATCCAGCGCCTTGGTGGCATTGGGGGACATCTTGGGCACGGAACAGGCCGTGCCGCCCCACGTCCCTGTGTGGATGCCCTCGGCCTCGAAATCGGGGATGCGCATGATGCGGATCGGCGAATTGGCCAGGAACTCGGCGTCATCCGCCGTGCCCTGCTTGAAGATGCCATAAAGCCAGTCGGGCGCTAGTTGGCTCATGACCTGGCCGCTCTTGGTCATGGCGACATGGTTCGACCAGTCGCGGTCCACCTGGAACGGCTTGAAACGCAGCCAGTCTTCGACGACCTCCTTAAAGCGCGGGTCGCTCAACATCGGCTCGCCGTTCTCATCAGTCCACCAAAAGCCCTTTTGCATCATGCGCGCCGGCAGATGGGTGTCGCTCTTGCCGTCCATGATCGGATAGCGGGGCTGCCCGTCGGCCATCGTCAGTTCGAGCTTGGAGCAGGCATTGAAGAGATCATCCCACGTGACTACCTGGGAGAGGTCCACGCCCGCTTCCTGCCAGGCGGTGTCGTGATAGAGCATCACCAGCGGATGCACATCGTGCGGCGCGCCGTAGATCTGGCCTTCCTTGGTGAAGCGCGCAAAACGGCTTTCGAGCGCATCGCCCGCATAGGGGCTGGCCGCCAGCGCATCATTCAGGGGGATAAAGGGGATCGCCTCGGCCCCGCCCTTGAAATAGAGCACGACGTCGCCGGCGTTTTGCTCCAGGATATCAGGGAACCCGGAGCCCGACATCAAGGTCGCCGGGAACTTGGCATTCATCGTGTCACGGTCGAGGATCTCAAACTTGAAGTCGATGCTGAACTTCTCGTTGAGTTCGTCGACGCGGCGCTCATACTCCGGTTTGTGGTTCTCGGCTTGGAACCAGAACAAGATCGGGGTTCCCTCTGCGCTGGGTGCGGCGCCTGCGCTTTCGCCGGCTTGCGGCGCAGCCCCCGAAGGAGCAGCCGAAGGCGCACACGCGGCCAGGGCCAGCCCCGCGCCCAACAGACCGCTTCGCTTCAAAAAATCACGCCGATTGAGAGTGCCCTGCTTCATAGCGTCTATTCCTCCTCTGGAATGGGGCAACGTCGCGCGTCTGCCCGTATGATACGAATTGAACGATCGCGTCAACGGCTGGCGAACAAGGTGTATCGGCCTCAGTTTGTCTATAGAAAAACACTTGGGCAGCCCAAAAAGGCCAACTTGTGAGAGAGTCCATTTCAATGTATCATGGCGGCAACGCCGGGTAAAGGACAAGAGTCCCGAAAAAGTCCCATGATCGTCCCATCCCACCCCACCCACCATTCGCCATGATACCCGATCCCGCGGCCCTTCCCGATCGGGAGGTGTTCGTCGGCTGGGTACACGACGCGCTGACCCACCTCTACGACACCCATTTCCTGAACAAACACCCGCTGGCCGGCCTGCTCGCCGGCATGCCGCCCAGTGGCGCGCTATCCGATACCACCCAGCGCAGCCAAGCGCTGCGCCGTCTGTTGGTAGACGCTATCCGCGCCCTGCGCCCCGCGCCGGGCACGCCCGCCCAGTCACCCGACTGGCGCGGCCATCACATCCTGGAGATGCGCTATATCGAAGGGCTGACCCCCGTCGAGACCATGGAGCGGCTGGCGCTGAGCAAGAGCCATTACTTCCGCGAACAGGCGCGCGTGGTCGATGCGGTGGCCGATCTCCTGTGGGCGCAAGTCGTGGCGCGGCCCTCGCCGGCCCTGCTCAACGGCACGGTGGACAGCAGCCGCAGCACGCTGGCCCAGGCTGAGGTCGAACGGCTCTGCGCTCAGGCCACCTGGGAAGGAGTTGACCTGGCTAGTCTGATCACCGCCCTGCGCCCGGTGATCGAATCGTTGGGCGCGGCCAACGACGTCACGCTGCAGGTAGCTCTCGCTGCGCCCTTCCCCATTGCCCAAGGCAACCGCACGCTCCTGCGCCAATCAATCCTCAATGTGGTGAGCTACGCCCTGGATATGGCCCAGGGCGGCGTGCTGCGCATCCAACCCATCAGCCAGGAGGGCGAGGCGGGGTTCGCCATCCGCGCCGAACGCTCTGCGCCCGGCCTGGCGATCGAGACGCGGCGGCAAGGCGTGGGGCTGGAGATCGCACGGCAGCTTGTCGAGGCCATGCGCGGGCGCTTGGTTTGGCGACAAGGAGCCGCCGAGTGGGAGGCGCGACTGCTGTGGCCTATGGCAGCCGGCCAAACCCTGCTGGTCATCGATGACAACCGCGCCTTTATCGACCTGATCCGGCGCTATCTGTCCGGCAGTGCCTGGCAGGTATTGGGTGCAGGCAACGGCCATGAAGCGCGCCGGCTCGTCGCCGAGCAGCCGGTCAGCACCATCGTGCTGGACATCATGATGCCGGAGGAAGACGGCTGGGAACTGCTGCGCACGCTGCGTGCCACCGAGGCCACGCGCGACACCCCGATCATCGTCAGTTCGGTGCTCAACGAGCCGCAGCTTGCTCGGATGTTGGGCGCGGATGGCTATCTGCCCAAACCGGTGACGCCTCAGGCCCTGTTGCAGGCGCTGGACGCCAGCCGGGCTTCAGCGCCTTCATCACCGCAGCCACCGTCTTAACCACTTCGCCTAACTCCAGCCCGCCGGCCCGCTCGATC
>QEUY01000344.1 GCA_003577365.1 Chloroflexota bacterium
CATGCCCGCCGCGATCTGTCCTAACACCGGATACTCGGTGCCCGGCCCCTGGCGGATGTTGACCGTCACTTGGGCCAGAATATACTGCACCGCCGCCGGTTCCACCGCAAAGCCGCCCGCGGTCAGGGTCATTGCCAGGGTCGGCGTGAGCAAGGTGGCGTTGACCACGGGGTCCTGCCCCGCTGTGCCGCCGTCCTGCGTGGGCAGCACGACGGCTGTTCCGCCTGGCGCGTTGCCTGCCTCGCCCGAACAGCTCGCCAGCAGTAGAGCTAGCAAAAGCAGGGCTAGGCGGGCTGCAGGGCGATTACACAGGCGACGGTTGAACTGGCGAAAATTGAACCGATAAAAAGGGAGCATACGGCGAGGCAGTTCGTGGAGCCTTAGCACGGTGGTCAGGCATGGCATCGGTTGTCGATTTCCCTCCCGTCTACGGCAAATGCCCGTGCTACGGGGATGCGGGTTTTGCCTGGTATCGATGGTCCCGGCGGCTCGGCAGTCTGGCTGTGACGTGACTGTGAACGCCGGTGCACGCGCAGCTATACGCAGCTATACAGCGCGGCGTTTCCGGTAGTATATACGCTGCAATGGCCCTGTAAGGTGTGCCGTGCGTCACAGTGCTACTGTGCAAGCATCACTGTATCAGAGTGCGGCATGATGGAATAGGCCCGGCGTAATAGCACAACGCTACGCCCGCCGCGCCGGTTCCGCAACCAGGCGGCGGTTGGAATGGGCTAGTTCGACGTGAGCCGGCGTCAGGCGAGGGGCGCTGGAAAACGAAGGGGAGTTAGGAGCCGGGGAAAGATAGGGTTAAGTCCGGCACATAGATGCGCGTGCCGGGGCCGTCTAGGGTCAATTCATAGCCCCCGTCTGGCAGCCCGGCGAAGCTAAACGTGCTTAACTGGTCGGCGCTGGTCGTGGCGATCAGGCGCGCCGCATGCCAGAGACGGACTGTCCACCCCGATGTATTTTCGCCAAACAGCGCGCCCACCAATATACGGCGGTCGGGCTGCGCCGGGTCACGGTGGCTGCCCACCCCCAGGCGGAACTCGCCTGCGCTGTAGACCCACTGCTGCTCACCGCACAGGCCGCAGCATGCCCCTGCCGCATGGCCCCCATGCGGTTCTGCCAGCCGCGTGGCGACCCACCAGTGGCTGCGCCCGCACAACCGGGCGGACGATGCCACCACCGGCACGGGGGCGGGGTCGATCAAAAAGGCGTGCAGGCTCAACAGCTCGCGCGCACAATAGGGGCAGCCATGCACATGGGTCAGCATAGCGGCGGATTCGTCATCGGTCAGGAAGTGGAAATAGAAATCCCGCCATCGTTCGGGGCTGGGGCAACCCACACGCAGGAGCAATGCCCGGAAGAGGCGTTCGCCGCCGGCGAGAGCCGCCGCACGGCTGCGACAGTGAGGACAACAGGCCAGGTGGCCGGCCACGCTTGGGTCTGTTTCGCCGTCGAGATATGCCAAGAGGATGGCCTCCCCAAGCGGGGGAGGCAGCATACACGCGGTCAAGGCGCATCTTTCTATAAGGGTGCACGATATGGGTGCGCGAACGCTGCTCGCGGCCAATCGTACAGTCTGAATCGTGCAGTCTGTGTGCCGTTGATGTGCTGCGACTTCGGCAGCCGAATCGGCAGTCGTTGGCCGGGTCGCTACCTCGATCACCGCTTTATCTCGATCAACGAGACCGCGCACCACTTTCCGGCATACATTTTGCGCCACGCATGCCCAGCACGCAAGCTCAGACCTGCGAGACCGAACTTGTGAGATTAGACACGATAGCCTGTTTCAAAGAAGGCGCGCACTTCGGGGTCGCGGCTTAGACGGCGGACGAGATTGTCTCGCACCCGGTAGACTTCCTGCTGGTCTGTAAAGAGTGTACCGCAGCGGGCCAGGATTTCGCGCGGTTTCCAGCCTTGCACAAATTGATAGTCGAGGATGGCCTGCTCTTGTTCGTGCTGCACGCGCTGCTGGATCATGGCCCAGAAGACTTGCCGCTGGTCTTGGGCCATGACCTGCTCCTCGACCGCCAGCGCCGCACCGGCATAGCTCAGATCGACATAGCTGATGTCGTCGACCAGAGCGACCGGCTGCTGGAGCATCTGCACCTCGCGCGTGCGCAAATGGTCGGTAATCGCGCTGTGGACACAGGCCTTGAGATAGGCCAAGAGCGGGCGCAGCCCTGCAAACCGGTCGAAATGCTCCCTGTTGCACGCGTGCCAGAAACGCTGGAAGCTGTCGTTGACGAAGTAATCCACGTCCTCGGCGCAGATAGCAAATTGGCCGTGTTCGCGCACCCAGGACGCAACCAGCGGCCGATAGAGCTGATAGACGCATTCCCAGGCAGGTTCGCTGCACTCCTGCAAGGCGCGGCGCACTAGCTCAAAACAGGGGGCCTCGTCGTGTTCCTGCCGTCGAAAAAACCGTTTGGTTTCTTCGACGCAGCGCCCTACCAGATCGGCGGTTGGCATGTGGCTCAAGTGATCGTGCGCCATAGTCTCCGCATGGGGTACCCACAAAAACCCAGCCCTATCTCGTGCATCAAGGGGTGCGTCCCCGCGTGTTGGCCGTGCTTTTCCCCGATCATCATCCGGCTGGATCGCACATCCACCCGGAAGCTCAACGCTTGCGAGCAGACGTCTCGGACTTGGAATAGACTTCGGCGAAAAAACAGCCGCCGATCAGGATTGGGTAGTACAGGGCAGGGGGAACTGCAGCAGACACGCATGGCCACAGGGGAGACCGGCCATGCACAAGCATGAAGCGCAGCCAGAACGCAAGATGCAAAGGGATGCGGTCTACGCAAAGCGGATTAGGTCGAGCCTGTGCATCCGTGCTGTCAAGAACGGTTCTATGCATTCAGAGAACTGTCAAGCACAGAACTGTCACGAACAGAGGCCATTATACAGGAAGATACCGGCTATAGCAATGGACTTTCCTATCAATTTTATAGCGAAAAGGGCCACGGAATCTATCTCGCGCTATATCTTGGCGTTGTGCTGCCATGGATGAACATGGGCTGGGGCTTTGCTACACTGCGTTTGCTAGACAATAGGCTTGCTAGACAATAGCGATGCTCAATCGAATGGACACACGCCGGGCATTCTGCCTGCTGACAGTGGCCTGCTGACAATGGCGGGCTGACAATGGCCTGCGCTAGACCGGCGGATGAAAAATGGACGAAAGATTGAATCGACCGATGGCGCCACAGCGCCCGCCGCGGCTGCTCTTGTGCAGGTGCTTGCCCAGAGCGGCCGCGGCCCCTTCCGCTGGCTGGCCCAACAAGTGGTCAGCTTGACTCTATCACTCCTGGGCCATTCCTGGGCTATGTCTAGAGCAATCCCTGGAGAGCGACCGCGCATCCGCTGCTTCACCCAACCTGCACCACCAGGGTCGACGCCGCCGGGTCGCGGCTCCAGCCGTCCGGCATGTCGAGGGGGAGTCTGTGCAGTTCGGCTTGCTGTGCGGTCGCTTGCTTGCCCTCCTGCCCAGCCGGGCGCACATAGACCGTGCGGCTGGTCGCGCCTGGCATGGCGTCGATCTCCATCACCACCCCAAAGCGTCGCGGCATGCGCAGATGGACATAAATCTGAGTCAGTTCGGGGTCGGCCACCTGGGCGGCCAGCGCCGCTGCCGCCGCCGGGTCAGGGTGCGCCTGCAGCCCCAGCTCTTCAGGGTAGAGATCGATCTGAATGGTGAGCGTTGTCCCCTGGCGCTGCACGTGCAGATCGCGCAGCACATATTCGTGCATCTCGCCATGCGCCAGCCAGACATAGATCTCTTCCACCTGCAGGCGTGTGCGCAGGCTGTCGATCGGGTCGCGCGGCCCGTCGCCGGGCTGGGCCAGATGGGGCAAGGGAGTTCCGGATTCGTCATACAGCCGGATCGCCGCCCAATCGCGCGGGACGTCGACGCTGAACTGGATCAGCCCGCCGGGTGCGCCCTCCTGACCGGCGGCGATCACCGCGCGCGGCGCGGGGGCATCGGGCTGCGGCGTCACTGCGGCGGCGCGAATCACCTCCGCCAGCAGCGGGGTGGCGATCTGCGTGGCTGCCTCCAGGCGGGCGTGGGCCAGGGCTGCGGCGTTGCGGCCAGGGTCCCAACCCCAATCCGTATCGGGCCAGGCGTCGGGCAGCAGCGCCTGCAGCCACCTCATATAGCCGGCCACCGGCAGGGCCGAGCGTTCCCAGTCGGGCCGGCGCGCTTGCAGCGCATCCAGCCGGCGGCGCAGCCCATCGAGCGCGGGCAGCAGACTGCGTTCTTGCGCCAGCCGAGCACGGCCCGCGGCGGCATCGGCAGGCTGGTTCTGCACCCAGATAGGCGACGAGACCGCCCACGCCAGGCCGCGTTTCGCCAGCAGCCAGTGGGGGCCGTTGCCCTGCAGCCGGTAGTGCCCGCGGCTTTGGCCGTTGGGCAAAAAATAGGCCACGGGCCGGTCGGCCACGAAGACCGTAACCTCGCTGCCTGGGGCTACCTCCCAGAGCAGTTCATGGTCGCCCGGCGCGGCCAGCGGGTCGCCCATGATCGCGCCGCTCTCCGCCCACACCGACAGCGGCAGATCGCCCATGACCGCGCAGCTGTGGCCGCGCGCCAATGCGTCTTGCAGCGCGGTCCAAGTGCGCGGCGCATCGGGCGGCAGCGCCAAGCCTGTCCACACGCGGCCAAAGAGGGCGCGCACATGGCAATCCGACTGGGCCACCGCTGCCACAGAATGGTTGAGCAGTAGATAACGTTGATAGGTGGTCAGCCCGTTGCAGGGGCTGTTGGGCCGGTAGGCGTAGAGGTCTTGTCCGCCGTTGATCACCTCCACGCCCTGCACCCCGACGGGCAGCGGCAGCAGCCAGGCGCAGGCGTTGTTGTCGGGGTGGGCCAAGATGCGCGTGTTGGCGGGCGACCACAGGGCGCGGCGGCAGCCGGCCACGCTCTCGCCGTCGAAGACACGCCGGTTGAGCACGCAGAGATGGCCCACGACAAAGGTCGCCTCATAGCCGGTGCTGAGCAGCAGCCCCGACCCGCTGAGCGCCTCGACCTCGGCCTGCAGCGTCTGCCAGGCTGCCTGGGTCAGGTTGTGGTGATGGTCGCAAAAGCCCAGGGCGTCATAGCCCAGGCGGCGGCCCAACGTGACATAGTCCTGCGGCGTCATGCGGTCTTGGTTGTCGGAATGGTAGGTGTGCAGATGGAAATCGGCTTTGGTCAG
>QEUY01000345.1 GCA_003577365.1 Chloroflexota bacterium
GTCGTCTTGCAGCTTTTGCATCAGTTCCAGGATCTGCGCCTGGATCGTGACGTCGAGCGCGGTCGTGGGTTCGTCGGCGATCAAGAGGCGCGGGCTGCAAGCCAGCGCCATGGCGATCATGGCGCGCTGGCGCATCCCGCCCGAAAACTGGTGGGGATATTCGTCGAAGCGCTGATTGGCGTTGGGGATGCCCACCTGCTGAAGCAGGTCAATCGAACGGGCACGCGCTTCTTTCTGGCCCAACCCCTCATGCAGGGCGATGGCCTCGGCGATCTGGTTGCCGACGCTGTGGACCGGCGACAACGAGGTCAGCGGCTCCTGGAAGATCATCGAGATCTCATTGCCGCGGATGCTGCGGATCACCTCGCCGTCAGGGTTAAGCTTGGTCATATCGACCAGTTGGCCGCCGGCGCGGCGAAAGATGATCTCGCCGCCGGCGATCCGGCTGATGCGGCGCGGCAGCAGGCGCAGGATCGAGTGGGCGGTGACGCTCTTGCCGCATCCGGACTCGCCCACCAGCCCCAAGGTCTTGCCCGGCTGAATATCCAGCGAGACGCCGTCCACGGCGCGCACGGTGCCGTCGAGCGTGGTGAAATAGGTCTTGAGGTCGTTGATCTCGAGCAGCGGCGCGGCCGGGCTAGGCGCGGCGCGCTGCGCCACCCTGGCGGGGTGTGTCGGGTTCATGGCTTTCTCGGTTTAGGGTCGCTATCCGGGTCATCGCGTATACGGGTCGGCGGCATCGCGCAGACCGTCGCCCAGGAAGTTAAAGGCCAGCACGGTCACGACGATAAAGATCACAGGGGAAAAGACCCAGGGATAGATGGCGATTGACTGCAAGTCTTGAACCTCTTTGAGCAGCACGCCCCAACTGGTGACCGGCGGCTGGAGGCCCAGCCCCAAAAAGCTGAGCGCCGTTTCGGCCAGGATCATCGAGGGCATGGCGAGGGTGGCGACCACGATAATGTGCCCCAACGAGGCCGGCACCAGGTGTTTGAAGATGATGCGGCGGTTGCTCGCGCCCATCAACCGGGCGGCCAGCACATAGTCTGCGCCGCGCAGCGACAGGGTCAGCCCGCGCAACTGGCGCGCCAGCCAGGTCCACCCGATTAAGGAGAGGATGATGGTCACGGCGAAATAGACACGCATGGGGGGCCAGGCCGCCGGGATCGCCGCCGAGAGCGCCATCCACAGCGGGATCGACGGGAACGAGCGCACCAGCTCGATCAGCCGTTGGATACCTTCGTCCACCCAGCCGCCGAAGAAGCCGGAGACGATGCCCAAGATCGTGCCCAGCGACAGGCTGAGCGCGACCCCGACCAGCCCGATGGTCAGCGATACCTGGCTGCCGATCAGGATGCGGGTGAAGAGATCGCGGCCCTGGCGGTCGGTCCCCAGCAGGTTCACAGCCCCGTCTTCAGTGCCGAAGAGATGGATGTCGGTCTCGAACAGCCCGAAGAGCCGGTAGGGTTCGCCCTGCACCAGGAAGCGCACGGGGTACTTGACGCTGCGGTCGGTTTCGGAGATGCGCTCCAGCGTCTCCATGTTGAGGCCGGTTTTGACGCCGTAGACAAAGGGGGCAAAGTGCCCGTTGTCAAAGAGGTGGATAGGCTGGGGCGGCTGGTAGATGCGGTCGCGGAAGCGCGTCGTCAGCGTATAGGGGGCCAGGAACCCGGCAAAGAGCGCCACGAGATACAGCAGCGCGATCACGATGCCGCCGGCCAGGGCGGCGCGGTTGCGCACAAATTTACGCCACATCAGACGCCACTGCGAGAGGGCGTAGCGTTTCTCGTCTTCCTGGGCCTGCTGTTTGCTCTGCTGCGCCGCACCCGCGATCACATCCTCGGCGTAGCGCTCTTCTTGCAACCTGCGGTCCAGGTCACGATAGAGGTCAAATAGCTCCTGCGAGCGGTTGACGGGGCCGCTGGTGGGCGATGGGATGGCGCTCATTCAAAGACAATCCTTGGGTCGGCCCAGGCCAGGGCGATATCGGCCAGCAGGTTTGAGATCATCAGGAGAAAGGTCATAAAGAGCAGAAAGGTTCCGGCGAGATACATATCTTGGGTTTGCAGGGCGCGCAGAAAGAGCGGCCCTGTGGTGGGCAGCGACATGACGATCCCCACCAGCGCCGACTCGGAGATGATCTTGGGGATCTCCAGGGCGAAGACGCTGATCATGGGGTTGATGGCGACGCGCACGCCATATTTGCGCACGACCTTGCTTTCCTTCAGCCCCTTGGCGCGCGCCGTGGTGATATATTGTTGGCCCATGACGTCGAGCATGCTGCTGCGCATGATGCGCTGCATCTGCGCGGTGCTGGCCAGCCCCAAGATGATGGCCGGCGGCCAGAAGTGGTTCCACAGGTTGAGGAGCTTGGCCCCGCTCAGGGGCTGGCCGCTGAACTCCGGCGACATCACCCCGCCCACATCGATGCGGAAGACCAGCGCGCCCAGAAACATCCAGAAGAGCGCCAGCAGAAAACCGGGCAGCGATAGGCCCAGGAAGCCGAGCAGCGAGAGCAGGTTATCGCCCAGCGAGTATTGATGGGTCGCCGAGTAGATGCCGACGGGGATGGCATAGCTGACCGTGATGAGCAGCGAGAAGAGGCCGAGCAGGATGGTGTAGTTCAGCCGGTCGCGCACCAAGGGCCACACCGGGCTGTTCCACCCCAGCGACCAGCCAAAGTCACCCTCCGGCCAGCCCTGGATCCAGCGCAGATATTGCACATAGAGCGGCTGATCCAGCCCATAGCGTTCGCGCAGCACCTGGAAGGTCTGGGCGTCCTGCGCGCTGCCCTGCTGGGCGATCTCGGCCTGCATGGTGTCGAAAAAGTCGCCCGGCGGCAGTTGGATGATAAAAAAGGTGATCACCGATACGATGAAGAGCAGCGGGATCATCGCCAGGAGACGACGCAAGATAAAGGCGAGCATGGCGGGTTGCCCTTCTAACAGTCCGCAGCAAGGGGAAGGCGCGGCGGCGCGGATGGGATGGGTATCGGCTCACCCCATCCGCGCCTGCGCTTCAACGCCTATTCGGCGTCGTCAAAATAGTAGGTAGCCGGATTCTGGTTGCCCGGCGACATGGCGATCCAGGAGGCCGCGTAGTCCGGGGTGGCCCACACGTTCTTCATGTTGTTCTTCACCACCAGCGGCAGCGGCTGCTTGCCGACGATGTTGATGACCCACATGTTCTCGGTGGCATCGCGCACCAACTCTTTGCCAAGCTCCGCCTGGGCTGCGGGGTCGACGGTGCTCAGGATTTGGTTAAACAGCTCCTGCCCCTTCTTCATGGTCTCCGGGGGTTCCTCGCCGGAGACGCCGTTGGTCTGATACCAGATGCCAAATTGCGGCCCCCAGAAGGACTTCTCGTTAAAGGCCAGCAGGTTGTCGGGGTTCATCAGCGGGAAGATGCTGCCCGTACCCCAGACATTGATCATGACCTCGTTACCGATGGCGCGCGGCCAGTAGAGGTCGCGGTTCATGGTCTTGAGCGTGGTGTTGAGGCCCACGGCCTTCAACTGCTCGACCACCAGTTCGAGCGCGTCGAGGTTGGGGCCGGCAGTCTCCGACGATTCGATGATCAGGGTCAGTTCGGAGCCGTCGGGGAAGGTATAGAAGCCGTCGCTGCCCATCTTCAGGCCGACGCCTTCCTCCAGCAGCCGCTTGGATTCGTCCACATCATATTCGCCCTCGAACATCGCCATATCTTCGACATACCAGGAGGTGGAAGGGCCGACCGATTGGGTGGTGGGCGTGCCCTGGCCCAGATAGGCGATGTCGTTGATCAGGTCGCGGTCGATGGCGTGCGAGAGCGCATAGCGGAAGTCGCGGTTCTGCATCAGCTCGCGGTACTTGGGGTCGGCATAGCTTTGGTTGGGCTGGAGCGCCACGCTCGACGCGCCGTCGCTCGACCAGAGGCTGACGGTATAGTTGCCCGCCTCCTCGTTTTCCTTGAGCACCGGCAGCTTGTCCAGGCTCAGCCCGCGCTGCTGCATGTCCAGCTCGCCCGCCGCGGCCATGACCGCCACCGCTTCGGTGTTCTCCACCAGCGCCAGATGCACGCGGTCAATATAGGGCAGTTGATTGCCTGCCGGGTCAACCTTCCAGTAGTAGGGGTTGCGCTCCAGGATCAACTCGGTGCCGCCCGGTTCCCATTTTACCGGTTTCCAAGCCCAGATCACCGGGCGCTCGACGTTGTAGTCGAAGGCCTTTTCTTCAAAGAGGGCATAGTCTTTGACGTCGGGGTTGGTCTTGGGGTGGAACTGCTCCAGGTAGTGCTTGGGCGCAAAGACGCCAAAGCGTTCGAAGGCCAGCGGCCATTGATGGCCGTGGAAGGCCAGGCCCATGGTCTCGACGATGCCGCTGGGGCCGGGGAAGATAAACTTGATGGTATAATCGTCCACTTTTTCCACGGTCATCGGCTCGCCGTTGACAGTCCATTCGATGTGCGGCGACGGGGTGATGTTGGTGTCCAGCTCGATGTTTTCCCACCAGAAGACGATGTCGTCCACCGTCCAGGGTTCACCGTCGGACCATTTCAACCCTTCGCGGAAGTAGAGGGTCAGTTCGGTGCCGTCGCCGTTCCATTCCCAGGCTTTGGCCAGGCCGGGCATGACGGGGTCGGCGAAGTTAGGCGCCCAGCGCAGGACGGGGTCATAGTTGATGCGCCCCCAGGCATGGAAGTCCTTGACGCCGGTGAAGGCGCGATGCCAGGTGCCGCCATATTTGCCGATCGACTCATACGGTTCGACGACCAGCGGCTCCAGCGGCAGCCGTTCTTCGACGGGCGGGAGCGAACCGGCTGCGACCAGTTCGGCCAGCATGGGCGCTTCATTATAGGCCCCGCCGCTTGTGCTGCTCTCGGCTGCGGCGCTGTCGGTGGAGGCTTCCTCAGCAGGCGCTTCGGTGGCCTCGGCAGCAGGGGCGGCGGCTTGATCCGCCGCCTGCTCGGCGGGGGGCGCGGCTTCGGGCAGGGCCGGGCGCGGGCCACACGCCGCCAGCACAAGCGCCGCAATGACCCAGACCGCGGCCAGCGTGGAGAGGCCGCGTTTTGTGTGGATGGACTTCATATCTGTTTGTTTCCTCCTTGCGATGGGTGGATCATGCAGTTGACTGTCGTGTACTGACTGTTGGGTACGAGTGCGTCCATGAATAGGCGGGCAGACAATGGGCTGGTGTGGCTGTCGC
>QEUY01000346.1 GCA_003577365.1 Chloroflexota bacterium
CAGACCATCATCAAGGAAGGACGCCTATGACCCATCCCCGTCTGATTCTTGTCGGAGGTTTCCTGGGCGCAGGGAAAACCACGCTGCTCTTGGCTGCGGCCCAACGCTTGGCCGCACAGGGCCTTCGGGTCGGCCTCGTCACCAATGACCAGGGGGCCGGGCTGGTTGACACGGCCTTGGTCGACACCCATGCGCTTCCGGTGACCGAAGTCGCCGGAGGCTGCTTCTGCTGCCGGTTTCCCGATCTGCTCCAGGCGCTGCAGCGCCTGCAAGCCGCCGCCGACCCCGAGGTCATTCTGGCAGAGCCGGTGGGCAGTTGCACGGACCTCACGGCCACGGTCTTGCGCCCTCTCGCCCGCGACTACGGCCACCACTACACCCTGGCCCCCTTGACCATTCTGGTCGGTGCGGACCGTCACCTGGCCGGCTTCTCCGGCTCCGTTGCCTATCTGTATGAGCGCCAGTCCGCCGAAGCCGAACTTTTGCTGCTCAACAAGTGCGACCGCCTCTCGCCTGCCGCCCAGGCCACCCACCTGCAGCAGTTGGCGCGCACCTACCCCGCGACCCAGGTGTGGCCGATCTCTGCCCGCCACGGGACCGGGCTGGATCCTTGGATCGAGACAGTGATGACCCAGACCAGCAGCTACCCACTGCCTTTGACGCTCGACTATCAACGCTATGCGGAGGCCGAGGCGCAACTGGGCTGGTGCAACGTGCGCGGGGTATTGGCCTCCCCGACCGCGCTCCCTCTGGCCGAGTGGGTGGAGGCGCTCCTATACGGGTTGGCGCATGACCTGCAAGCCGGTGCGCTGCCCGTGGCGCATCTCAAGCTGCACCTGACGGGCGATCAGCACAGCGCCAAGGCCAGCATGACCACCAGTCACGGCCCCATTTCTTGGGATCTTCATCCCCAGACGGCCCGCGCGTCTGAGTTGCAGTTTGTCCTGAATGCGCGTGTTGCTGCCGACCCGCAGACGTTGGAGCGGCTGGTGCGCCGCCACTTGGCCTTGCAGAGCGAGACGTATGCCGCCCGCGGTCAGATCACCCATCTGGAGTGCTTTCGCCCCGCACCACCCCAGCCCGTCTACCGGCTGGCGGGCTAGCTGGGCAGCGACCAGATACACACAAGCTAGAGACACGTCTGCACGCTGGCAGATTCCATGGCGGAAGCTTAGGCTCATCCCTCCGGCGTCTCAAGCTTGCTTGGGCGGCCCGGCGTCCGCCTGTTTACGTCCGCTCCTGCCGCCGGCGGCAGGAGCACCACCAGCGCCAGCTTTCCCGCCAGCGCCACAAACAGCCCGACGCCCACCGCCAGGTATACAATGGTGAACACCTTGCCCCACGCCGTCTGGGGGGTGAAATCGCCATAGCCGACGGTCGCCACCGTGACCACGCTGAAGTAGAGCGCATCGAGCGCGCTCCATCCCTCCACCCGAACGTAGAACAGGGTGGCGCCGGCAAGAAGCAGACCAAAGAGCGCGAGCAGGGCACGGAACTCCTGGTCATGCCAACAGGCCCGCACAACGCGGATGAGCCGAACCAAGGTCAAGAGGAACGTGATCATAGTCGAATCGAGTCTGATATAATCGGTCGCTCCGTGTGATAGTCGCCCCGTGTGACCTCCCGGTCCAACGCAAGCTCTGGATGGGCTGCCGGCCCGTCCATCTCCTTAGCTCCGGGGTACGATCTCATCTCGGTGGGTTGCGGGGTCCAAGTACGCGCGCCGGGCCGGGGGGAAGGGCCGCGCGCGGCGGCCCTTCCCCAGATCGCACTGGAGGCGCGACTACTGGATGACAGGCAGGAAGCGGGTGACCCCGCCAGGCAGCGGCACACTCCCCTCACTGCCGTCGGCGGCACGCGCCTGTCCGGGCGGCATCGGAATGACCTCCACCTTCAACATGCCGACGTTGTTGTCAGGCGCCGGGTCAGACAGGCTCTGCAGCACCTTGGCATAGAGCCGGTGCGGGCCGCGTGTGGTCGGCAGCCAGTCGAACCAGACAGAGGATCCCGCCGGGCCGGTGTTGCCGATGAACACCTCTTTGGCCGCGATCAGCTGGCCGCCGTCGTTGGGGTCACCGTCATAGACCATCACGTAGCTGAAGTCGGTGCTCTGCGTGTCCGAGGTGACCGTGAGGCGCACCTGCAGCGGCTGGTCGAGGTAGGCCTGGACGTTGCCGGTGACGATCTTGCCGCGCGGGTTGATCGCCGCCATGGCGTCCTTGGCCATGCCGACGTCGGCCGGCTTGCCGGGCACCCCGAAGGGCGCGCCGTACCCCACCTTGGCGATGGTCACATAGCCGAAGCCCTCGTTGTTCTGGCCCGGATCGGCGCAGACCCGCTGGCCTGCGTAGTCACCGCAGTAGCTCCGCGAGGTGTCTGTTTCCGGCGGGTAGTGCTCGGTGACGCCCGTGGGAGCCGTGAGGTTCACGTAGATGCGGTACTGCTGCTCCAAATTGGCGCCGGCTCCGGACAGCCCCGCCGTGTTCCACACCACGCTTGCGGTCGCCATCGCCTGCGGGTTGAGTGCAGGCAGGGTGGCGCAGCCGATCTGCGTTCGCGAGGCGCCTTCCTGGTAGGTGGTCGGGTCGAAGGTGGCATAGGAGAAGCAGGCCCGGCCGCCGGCGGGTACGCCCATACCGACACTGTAGTTATAGACGCGGGTTTCGAGGCGCACCACTGCGCCGTCCCGCACCGCGCCCGCGATTTGGTCGTAGGCGCCGGTTACCGGATTGGGGTCGTACTTGCGCACAAAGAAGCCGCGTATCGCCTTGCGGCTGGACGCCAGGGACGGAACCCAGACGCCGTTGGTCGAGGTGGGGATGAGGCGCCGCGGCAGGTTCAGCGCCAGGTCCGGTAGGCTGTAGTTCCTGAGCCAGAACTCCTTCCCCCAGTCGCTGGCAAGCGGGCTCACGGCATAGGTGGCCTTGATCGTGCCGTCGGTGGTCACATAGATCAATGGGTAGAAGCCGTACGCCTGGTCACTTTGACCCGCAGGCCGGCTCAGCTTGATCTCGGTGCTGCTGCTCGTCAGGTTGTTGCTGGTCGCGGTGTTGCCCCAGCTGTTGCTCTGGCTGAGCTCCACCCCGAGCGAGGCTGTCGCCGCGGCGGTGACGCCGAAGGCCTTTGCGCTCACCGAGGCCGACGTCTTGAAGGACGCGTTCTCGCTGAGCGTGTGCGAGTAGCTGCGCGTCGTGCCCCCCCCGCTCTCCTCCGAGAACTGCAGCCAATTGGTGCCGCTGTTGCCGTCGAAGAACAGCATCGTGGCCCCCGTCGGCGGGTACATCAGCGCGGTAACGGATGTCCCGTCCGGCAGCTTGAAGGAGCCGAGGTCGGGCGGGCGGACTGTATCGGCGCTGAGCGCCGGATAGGAGAGGATGTTGCCGTTCTCGTGGGTGGGCTGGTACCAGTCGAAGTTGAGGGCGCCGCCCTGCGTACTGATGGTGTCGACCGGCCCCGGCAGCACAATGTCGATGAACGGAAAGCTCTGCGCCGTGCTGCTGGCAAAGCCACGCACGCGGTAGCGCCAGATGTCGAGCGTCTGCAGCCGGCCCACGATGAAGTCATCGCGGTTGGTTTCGCCCGAGAAGCCCACCGTCCGCTTCCCGAATTGGCTGTTGTACGTGCTCGCGTTCTGCGAGTAGTCCTGGCCGAGCGTCGCCGCCGCCTCCGCGGTGACCGAGGCCGACGCCTTGGCGATGCCGATGTTCATGCTCGCGCCGACCGTGGCGCTGGCCGAGGCCGATTCGGAAGTGCCCATGGCAAAGCTGGACGTGTCTGTGCTGTCACTTGTGAACTGCTGACCGCTCTGGCTGACCAGGGAGATGTTGAACCCATCGTAGCGGCTCACGTTCACCACCTGCTTGTTGACCGGGTCCCAGTAGATATGCTTGGGCGGCTCTTGCAGGATGAAATCGGCGTTGACCAGGTTGTACACCGTGAAGTGTACCGGCGCGCCCAGATAGACGGTGTCGCCGTCGCGGTCATAGGCCACCAGCGCCAGGCGGGCGCCGCTGGCCGGCGCGTTCAGGGTGTATTCGTACATCCATGCCTTCTGGACCGGCACCGCGCCAGCGGCGGTTTGGTAGATGGCGAGGGACCATTCGTAGGCAGGGCTCCAACTCATCAGCGTCAGCGACCAGGTCGGGAGCTCCTGCGTCAGATCTCCCTTGAAGCCGTTGAAGCCGCCCGCTGCCAGCCAAAACGGCCCATCGATGTACGAGCTGTGGGCGGGGTTGAGCTGCGGCGTCAGGTCGCTGCCGAACTCGATGGTGCGGAGCAGCACGCTCGTGCCGGAGTCGGTGTAGGCGACGGCGAGCTGCCGCCGGTTCGAACCCCAGCCGTTGGCCGGGTCGTACTTGAACAGGCCCGCCGCGAGCCGCACGCGGCCGCTCGCGCCGTTCCAAATCCCGTCCTTGAGGACGACGGTCTTGGCCTCGGTGATGGTCAGGGTGGCGTCGCCGGTGAACCGGAAGATCCTCACCGCCTCGATCAGTTCATCCTGGTAGTAGACATAGTGGGTCGTGCCGAGCGCCAGTTCGGCGCGACCGTCCCCGTCGAAGTCGCCCGCCACAGCCGAGAGGGTCGCGACCCAGTCGAACCCCTCCAGCGAGATTTGGACATACCCGGTGCCCACGCGCGTTAGGGTGCGCGTGACCGTGGCGCCCTGTACCGTGACGGTATAGCGGAAGACGTCCACATTCATCTTGTGAGGCCCCACCAGATACGCCACGGCGATCTCCTGCACGCCGTTGGCGTCGAAGTCACCGGTCGCCACCGCCAGCGCATTGTCCAGCGGCTTGATGGGGCCGGCGATGATGTGCGATGCGTCGAGTTTGGCCGACGCCGTGGCCGCCGTCACAGCAGTTGCTGCCGGCGCCGGCTCGGAGGCATCGCCAAAGTCGAGCACGGCGACCTGCACCGGGAGCATATTGGCTGCATCCGGCTGGGCATAGGCCACGACGACCTCATCGCGGCGGTCGAGATCGACGGCGGGCTTCCCATCGAGGTCGCCGGCCGCAATGTCCAGAAAGTCGGTGCTGCCGGTCACGCGCGGTGCCAGGTTCGCCAGCATAGCGGACGCAGTCGGCCGGCCGAAGACCTTGACCTCCACGCTCGAGCCGTTGCGATAGGCTTGCGCGACCGACTCGTGATCGGGTGTCAGGATGTGGCCGGCGGCCGCGGC
>QEUY01000347.1 GCA_003577365.1 Chloroflexota bacterium
GTGGGCAGGCGCGTGTGCCTGCCGCCGTCGATCTACATGGTTGTGTTTGATCGCGCAAGGTTCACCGCCGGGGCCGCCCCCTGGGCGGCCCCAGACCCGGACAGGCACGGGGGCCTGTCCCTACCGAGACGCGTCCCCGTAGGGTGCGGCCCCCCGTGGCCGCCCGTCTGCCACGCGCACGGACAGGCGCGCATGCGGACAGGCACGGGGGCCTGTCCCTACAATTTTTGAGACGCGGCGTTACGGCGCGGCGGGCTGAGCCGGTTCTCGGCCGCGCGCCGGCGTCTTGAGTTCATGAGCTTTAGGCATTCCTCTCATTATACCAGATAATGCTTTGACCGATGGCCGCGAAGGTTGCATAATCGAGGTGCAAATTCGACTGCCAATCAAATGTCCAATCGAACAGTCTCCAATTGAACCGGGGGAACCCTTATGAAATCGCGATATCTTTGGATTGCGCTCTGGGCGGCTGTCGCCGTGCTGCTGTTGGGCGCATGTCAGGCCGTCCAGACACCGGGCAGCAGCGGCGAAGCCGCTGCCGAAGCGGTCCCGTGCAACCGGGCGGAGATCACCGAGACCGGCGGCGCGCCCAGCCTCAACGGCTGTGTGCTGCGCGTCGCCGTGGAAAACGCCTACCAGCCCTTCAACTACATCGACCCTGATAGTGGTGAAGCCGTGGGCTATGACTACGACATCTTTGCCGAGGTCTGCACGCGCATCGACTGCCAGGTCGAGTATATCGAGACCAGTTGGGACGCCATGGTGGCGGTGATGGGCGGCGAGGGCAGCTTCGACACCTTCGACGTGGGCGCCGACGGCATCACCATCACCGAGGAACGCGCCCAGCATGTCGACTTCTCGATCCCCTATATCACCTCGCAGCAGTTGCTGCTGGTGCGCATCGACGAGGATCGCTTTACCCAGCCCGCCGAGTTTGCCGCCGACCCCAACCTGATCGTCGGCACGCAGCTTGGCACGACCAACTACGACGCCGCCGTCGAGCTGGTGGGCGAAGACCGCGTGCGCGCCTATGACCAGTTTGGCCCGGGCCAACAGCGACAAGGTAAAGCTCACCGGCGACCCGATCGTAGGCGAGGAGCTAGGCTTTATCTTTGGCAAGGGCAGCCCGCTGCGGGAGCCGGTCAACTGGGCGCTGCAGCAGATGATGGACGACGGCAAGCTCGACGAGCTCTATCAGAAGTGGTTTATCACCGAACAGCAATAACAGCTAGACAGCGTATACAGCGGCGCATGTTCTAGCCAACCACTGACCCTAAAGGTAGGCTTTTAGGGTCAGTGGTTCCGTCCTCGCCTATTGATCCAATAAGGAACCCGACGCGCATGGCAGCGAACACCGAAAGCCCACTGAGTACTGGCCGCTCGCGTATGCTGGGTTGGTCGTTTGAGGGCGTTTCCAAATGGCCCTGGTGGCTGTTGGTTGCGCTGCTCGGCGCGTTCTACATCATCTTTCTGATCTTGACCGACCCACAGATGCAAAGGACCTTTTGGTTCATCTCCGGCCAAACGCCGGAGGGCCTGAGCGCGGGCCGCCTGCTCTTCAAGGGTATCAGCGTCACCTTGACCGTCGCCGTGGGGGCCTATGCCCTGTCGACGCTGATCGGCCTGGTCTTTGGCATCATGCGCTCGTCGTCGAACCCCTTCTTTTACAATCTCGCCTCGCTCTATGTCGAGTTGATCCGCGGCATCCCCATGCTGGTGCTGCTGCTCTATGTCGCCTTTGCGCTGACGCCGCTCTTTGTGATCTTGCTCAACTCGCTGGGCATTCCCATCACCACGCGCGAGATCCCCAACGAAGTGCGCGCTATGGTGGCGCTGGCGCTGGGCTACGGCGCGTTCTCGGCGGAGATCTTCCGTGCCGGCATCCAGTCGGTCGAATATGGGCAGCACGAAGCGGCGCGCGCCCTGGGCATGGGCTATTTCCAGACCATGCGCTTTGTGGTCTTGCCCCAAGCCATCCGCCGCATCCTCCCTGCCCTGGGCAATGACTTTATCTCGATGGTCAAAGATTCGTCGCTGGTCGCCATCTTGGGCGTGCAGGACCTGACGCAGTTGACCCGTCTCTACTACAGCGGCAACTTCCTCTATATGCAGTCGCTGACCATGCTGGCCTTCATGTACCTGATCTTGGTCGTGCTGCTCACGCGGCTGGTACGGCTGATGGAGGCGCGGCTGCACCGCGCCTACGCCCGCTGACGACGCCGCCGTGAACAGGCCACGGATTTTGCTCGCGTTGGCTGTGCTTTTAATCGGGGTGGGCTGCCAGCCGATCCAGGGGAACCCGGCCTCGCCTCTTGTCCTCTCTCAGCCAACCGGCGCACCGGCCGCGACCGCGCCCGACCTTACAGAGCCGCTAGACCCGTATCAAGAACTGCTCATCCACGCCCACATGGTTCTGGGGCCGAAACAGAACTATCCGGATGCCCCTATGCCGCCGCGCATTTTGATCGGACAGCTACCGGCCAACTTGCCCTTTGTTGTCCCGCTTCCCGCATCGGCCAGGGTGATCGGGAGCATCACCTCCCCCGCCGAGAGTGACGGCAGTGTCTATGCAACCGTCGTCCAGCCATTAGATAGAGCATCCACCTTCTTTGAAACAGAATTTGAGCAGCTAGGCTACAGACCGTGGTCAGATGTACCCGGATTCTTGCCACACCCAGACTTTGCCGCCAACTTCCGCATCCTATGCGGCCCTGACCCCACGATTGAAGTGATGGTCGTCCTCTACGAACCGGCCCCTGGCCGCACCCATGTCCAAGTCCATGTCTCCCATACCCCTTCCGGCCCTTGTTTGGCAGCCAGCCTAGAGGCCGCAACACCCGACGACTTCTCTCCACTGCCGGAACTTTCTCACCCAGCCGATCTGCTAGCGTATGAGCTTGGTAGAGAAGCGCATTACACGGCAGGTTCGGCTTGGTTTGAACTGGAGGGAACACTGTCTACACTCGAATTGTTTGAGCATTACAGCCAGCAACTGGTGGAACAGGGGTGGCAACAAGCTGCTGTGCAGAATGGGCTGACTCTGTCGTGGAGCCAATGGTCCTTTGAGGACACCCTGGGGCACACGTGGAACGGCTTCCTCTATATTCTGCCAAGCGGTAGCTCATCCACAGAACATCTATTGTTGATAAGAACTGTTCGGCAGCCACAGTAGACTTCAAAAGCGCAGCCCTCACCAGACACAGTCCTACCTATCCTGTCCATTCTCTCACCTGTCGGAGCGCGCAGCATGAAGATCACCGCGATCAAGACCTTTATTGTCGATGGCGGCTTTCGCCCCTGGACCTTTGTCAAGGTCGAGACAAATGAGCCGGGGCTGGTGGGCTGGGGCGACTGCACCGATTGGGGGTCGCCGGGGCCGGTGGCTGCCACGGTCGAACGCTACAGCGAATGGGTGATCGGCCGTGACCCGATGCAGGCCGAATCGATCTGGTGGGATCTCTCCACGGCGTCGCTGCGCCATGTGGGCGGCATCGCCTGGAAGGCCATGGCGGGGATTGACTCTGCGCTGTGGGATATCCGCGGCAAGGCGCTCAATGCGCCTGTCTGGCAGCTCCTGGGCGGCAAAATGCGTGATGAACTGCGCCTCTACTGGTCGCACTGCGGGTCGGTGCGCGCCCGCCACGCCGACCGGCTCGGCCTGCCCTCGGTGGAGACGACTGACGACCTGCGCCGGTTGGCCGAAGAGGTCAAGGAGCGCGGCTTCACCGCCATCAAGACCAACCTCTTTGCGCTCAAAGACCGGCCCGACGCCGCGCCGCTGCTCAACCGCACCTATCACCACGCCGGCGACGCCCCGCCCGAGGTGATCCGCAACGCCGAACTGATCGTCGGGACCTTTCGCGAGAGCCTAGGACCGGATGTCGGCATCGCGCTCGACGTGGCCTTTACCTTTAAGCTGGGCGGGGCGATCAAGCTGGCCCGCGCCCTCGAACCCTACGACCTGATGTGGCTGGAGACCGAGACGCTCGACCCCGACGCGCTGCGCACGGTGCGCGAATCCACCCGGACGCCGCTCTGCACCGGCGAAAGCCTCTTTGGGAGCCACGGCTATAAGCCCTTCCTACAACTGCACGCGCAGGATGTGATCATGCCCGACTTTGCCTGGAACGGCATCACCATGGGCAAGAAGATCGCCGACCTGGCCCATGCCTATGACACGCTGGTCGCGCCGCACAACTGCCACAGCCCGATCAACACCCTGGTCTCGGCTGCGGTCTGCGCCACGATCCCCAACTTCTACATCCAGGAGCTAGACGTGGACGACGCGCCCTGGCGCGACGACATCATGACGCATCCGTTCCAAGTAGAAAACGGCTATCTCAAGCTCAGCGACCGGCCCGGCCTGGGGTCCGACCTGATCGAAGAGGAACTACGCAAGCATCCCCCCGCCTCCTACCCCGGCGCGCGGTGAATTCTTCCGCCTTCTGCCCCTACTCCCTACTGCCCAGGGCCGTGACGATGCGATCCACGGTCGAGCGCATCAGGTCGACATAGCTGGGGGCTGGGCCATCCGCCGCGCTGAGCGATGCCGTGTAGAGCGTTACGACCTCGATGCCCAGATCTTGAGCAAGCTGCTCTTCCAAGCGCGGGTTGACCGTCGTCCCCACAAAGATGGCCGGCACGCCTGCCGCTGCGATCTGGTCATGCAGCACGGCCAGTTGTTGGGCCGACGGCTCCGCCATAGTGCTGATCGCCGGGATCACTGCGCCGATCACCTCAAAGCCATAGGCGCGCGCAAAATAGTTAAACTCGGCGTGGTCGCTGACCAGCTTGCGCCGGGCCGGGGGCAGCGTGTCGATGCGGGCGCGGATCTCGGCATCCAGTTCGGCCAGCGTCGCCGTGTACTGCTCGGCGGCGGTAGCATACTCCGCCGCGTGCGCCGCGTCTAGGCGGCTGAGCGCATCGCGGATCGTCCCCGTCCACAGGATCACATTGGCGACGTCGAACCAGGTGTGGGGGTCCCCCTCGGCGTGTTCATGGGCATCTTGTGCACCGGCGTCCTGGGCATGTTCGCCGTCCATCGCCAACGGTGTGACCGCGGCGTTGACTGAGACCACCGGCGCGGCGCTGTCCAACGTGCCCAACGCCGGCATCAGTGCCTCCTCCAGCCCCAGCCCGTTGATAAAGATCAGATCGGCCTGGTTCAGCGTGCGCAGGTCTTGGGGCGTGGCGGTGTAGGCATGGGGGTCTGCGCCCAGGGGCAACAGGGTGACAAGATCGATCCGATCCCCCCCCACCTGCGCCACCACATCGGCCACGATGCTGGTCGTCGCCACCACCCGCAGCTTTTCGTCCTCGGCCAAATCGCGTGCGGCAGGTGTGGGTTGTGTAGCAGTTTGGGACGAGGGGGGCGCAGATGGCGTACAAGCCGCCAGCGCCAGAACCAGGATCATCCCCAGCGGAAGCAGGCGGCGCAGCAGGGCACGGGTTGAGGTCACACTTCCTCCTTGTGATGCGCGGTCGATCCCACAAATGAGAATCATTCTCATTTGGCGCGCTGATTCTAGCAAGGATGAAGCTCCCTGTCAATCTGGCGGTTTGTCCAGCGGCGCTTCGACCGCCGTGAACTCCTGGGCGATGCGCGGCACATAGTCTGCAATCAAGTCCTGGACGCGCTGCCGCTCCTCGCTCGCCACAATCAGCCCGACATGGTGGCGCTTTTCCAGCCGCCACACCACCTCCGGGTCGTCGAACGCGCCGGTCTGCGGCCATTCCTGCCGCGCCAGCGAGACCAGCAGCCCCGCATAGCCCCGGCGCGGCTGCGGCGCGACATAGGTTTCCCCGCGCAGATGCGCCACCTCCAGCCGCGCCCATTCAGTCCAGGGGTTGACGCCAGTCGCCATCTCGACCAGTTTGTCCACACCGGCCCCACCCACGCGCGCTGCGATCTCCAGAAAGGTAAAACGGCCATCGGCCTGGTCGCGGATAAACTCGGCGTGCGTCACCCCGCGCACCATGCCCAGCGCGGCCAGCACAGACTGGTTGATCGCCAGCGCCGCGCGCTCCTCGTCGCTGCCAT
>QEUY01000348.1 GCA_003577365.1 Chloroflexota bacterium
CGCTGCATATGGTTCTCCTCCTGTTGTTTGGTAGACCTGCCATCGACGGGAATGCCGACTGCGCAAGGCTGCATTGGCGGTGCGGGCACAGTCTGCCGAATAAAAGGCTCTCTTGAGAAACAAGTCGCGTCTCGCCTGCGCTTTGATCAGCCTAATCCGGCCCCGTTTCGACCGGATAGCCGGCGGCTCGCCACGCCGGGAAGCCGCCCTCCAATGCGCGCGCCTCATAGCCGCTCTCACGGAGCAGCGCCGCGGCCCGTTCACTGCTGGAATGGCCGCGATGATGCATGTTTCAGTAGGTGACCAAAGGCCGGTCGCGCGGGATCTCGCCCAGCCGCGCCGCCAGCGTGTCGACGGGAATGTGGTGCGCGCCTGGAATGTGACCGGCGGCATATGCCTCATGCGGTCGCACGTCGATCACAACAGGGGCCGCTATCGTCGGCAGCTCCGCATACAATTCTTGTGGGGAAATATAGTTGGCATCGCTCGCCATGCGCTCCTCCTTGAAAACCAGCCGATTGCTGCACGCTATAATACACGATCTTGGGACGATCCGCGCGGCAACTTTGCCGCGCGGCGGCGAACGCCCTTACGCATCGGCTGGCGGCAGGTCGATATTGGCGGGACCGTCAATCACGCGGCCATAGGCGTCGAAGCGCGAGCCGTGACAGGGGCAGTCCCAACTCTTTTCCGCCGAGTTCCAAGCTACGATGCAGCCCAGATGCGTACACACGGCAGAGTGCCGGTGCAGCGTGCCCGCCTCATCACGATAGACCGCGATCTTGCTCATCCCTTGCTGGACCACCGCGCCTTCGCCGGGCGTGATCTCGTCCACCTCCTTGACATCGCCCCCCCGCACATAATCGGAAAACTGCGCCGCCACATTGAGGTTTTCGCGCACCACCGCGCGCGGGATGCCGAACTGCGCCATACGCCGCGCCGGGTCATAAAGCGCCGCCCAGCGGTTGGCGCGGCGCTGGATCAGATCCGCGACCAGCATCCCGCCGATTGTGCCGTGGGTCATGCCCATGCCCGAATCCCCGGTGATGATGTAGATCGCCGGCCTATCCCCTGGGTTGGGGCCGATCAAGGCCAGACCGTCGGCGGTCTCCTGCACCTGGCCCGACCAGCGATAGTCCACCGCCTGGATAGTGGGGAAACGCTCGCGCGCCCAGGCCTCCAGCCGTGCATAGCGCTGGCCGGCGTCGTCGGCCTGGCCGGTCTTGTGGTCTTCGCCACCCACGATCAGGATCTCGTAATCTGCCGCCGCGCCGCCGGCTGAGCCGGGCGCAGCTTGCAGCCGCACATAGTGATAGGGGTCGCCCGTGTCCCAATAGAGCGCCTTGGTCACGCTGCCGCGCGGCACGCGTGCGCCGATCACAAAAGTGCGATAGGCGGCCTGGCGCATGTGGATCGCAAACAGGTCAGCCCAGCGGTCGTTGATCGGCGAGTTGGTCGCCACCACGACGTGGTTCGCGGTGACGGTCGCACCGGTCTCTGTCTGCACACGCGCCGGCGGGCCGGTTTCAATCTGGTCTGAAGCGTGCGTGTCACAGTAGATGCGCCCGCCCTTGTCGACGATCAACCGGGTCAGCGCCGCCAGATACTTGAGCGCATGAAACTGCGCCTGGTTGGGGAAGAGCAGCGCCGGGCCGGTGTCATAGGCAGGCCAAGGGGCCTTGGCCACCCAGCGCACCCCTTCAAACCCGGCACGGTGCGCAGCCTCCAGTTCATCCTCCAGAATACGCTCATCGCCACCGGGCGGCGTGATCAGATAGCCGTCCAGCCGTTCAAAATCACAGTCGACCTTCTCACGGCGCACGGTGTCTTCGATCAAGCGGATGGCGGCGCTGTGGCTGGCGTAGGCCAACGCCGCCCCTTGTGTGCCGTGCATGCGCTCGATCTCGGCGTAGCGGTCGTCGATCGCATTGGACAGATGGGCCGTGGTGCGGCCTGTCTCCCCGCCGCCCACCGGGCCGTCGTCGAGCACCACCACCGAGCGGCCTTCGCTCGCCAACAGATAAGCGGTCGTAATCCCGGCGATGCCCGCGCCGATCACACAGACATCGGCGCGCACGTCTTGGCTGAGCGGGTCGAAGTGCGGCGGCTCCACCGCCATCCATACTGAGGTGCTTTGTCCAGAATCACTGCCCATGGCACGCGTCCTCTACCTGTTTGCCGGATGAACTCTCTAAATGCATCGTCTCACACATTATCGTCTCACACATTGTAGGGACAGGCCCCCGTGCCTGTCCGTCTGCGTGGCAATGCGTATGCCTAGCACACGGGCCGCCACGGAGGGCGGCCCCTACACCTATACGTGCGAGATCAAGCACTGAATCGACGGCCCTCGATCAACTGCCTGGGCCAGTCTACTGGGGCCGGAGGACGACCTTGAGACAGTCGTCTTGCTTCTCGCGAAACATCCGGTAGCCCGCCGGAGCATCGTCCAGTGTGAGCCGGTGGGTGATGATAAAGCTGGGGTCGATATCGCCCTGCTCGATATGCTGGAGCAGCGGCTGCATATAGCGCTGGACATGGGTCTGCCCCATGCGCAGCGTCAGCCCCTTATTAAACGCCGCGCCGACAGGAACCTTGTCGATGATCCCGCCATAGACGCCGGGGATCGAGACCGTGCCGCCTTTGCGGCAGGCCTGGAGCGCCTGGCGCAGCGCGGTAGGCCGGTCGGTCTGCATCCGCACCTGCTGCATAGCTTTGTCATACCATCCATCTAGCCCGCTGCCATGTGCCTCCATGCCCACGGCATCGATGCAGGCATCGGGACCGCGCCCGCCGGTCATCTCGATCAGCGCGTCCACCACCGAATCCACCTCTTCATAGTTGAGCGGAATGGCGCCGCCGGCATCGCGTGCCCGCTGCAGCCGATCCGCAAAGCGGTCGACCGCGATCACCCGCTCGGCCCCCAGCAGATAGGCGCTCTTGATCGCAAACTGGCCCACCGGCCCGCAGCCCCAGACCGCCACCGTGTCGCCGGGCTGAATGTTACAGTTCTCCGCCGCCATATAGCCCGTGGGGAAGATGTCGGACAGAAAAAGCACCTGCTCATCGCTCAGATGATCCGGCACCTTCAGAGCGTCGCTGTCGGCATAGGGCACGCGCAGATATTCCGCCTGGCCCCCGGCATAGCCACCCATGAGATGCGAATAGCCATAGATGCCCGCCCCCGACTGCCCATACATCTCCTCCGCCATGCCGGCATTGGGGTTGGAATTGTCGCACAGCGCCCACAGCCCATGTTCACAGAAATAGCAGCGGCCACAGCTGATCGTAAAAGGGATCACCACACGGTCGCCGACCTTGTGTTTGGTCACCGCTTTGCCCACGGCCACGACTTCGCCCATGGTCTCGTGTCCTAAAATGTCGCCCGCCTGCATGGTCGGGATATAGCCGTCATAGAGATGCAGGTCGGAGCCGCAGATCGCGGCCAGCGTCACGCGAATGATCATGTCGTGTGGGTTGAGGATCGTGGGGTCGGGAACCTGCGCCACGCGTACATCGCCCGCGCCAAACCAGCAAAGTGCTTTCATCTGCCTGCTCCCCCTACATAGCCACCTGCGCTCGGCCGGCATACCGCGGCGGCGCGCTCTGCCGCCACGCCTCCGGGCGAGCCGCAGGCTGCCCATCGGTGGTGGCGATCTCGCCTGTCTCCATCAGCCGCTTGAAGTTGCGGATCTCCTCTTTGATCTGCTGTTCGGCGATAAAGCGGACGCCGCTGCCCACAAACCGGCCCAGCAGCGCAGCAGGCGGTTCATAGCTCATCGAGACGCTGACTTCGGTGCCGCGCGCCGTAGGGATGAACTTCACATAGCCCTTGCTCTGCAACTGCGCGTCCGGCAGCGTCTGCCAAGCGATCATCTCGTCGGGGCGCTCCTCAGTGATCTCGGCGTCCCATTCCAACTCGACGTGCTCGAGCACGTCCACCACCCAATGCGAGCGCCGGTCATCCAACGGCTGCACCGACCGGACATGCTGCATAAAGCGCGGCAGATTTTCCAGCTTGCGCCAGTAGCTGTACAGCTCATGCGCGGGCCGGTTGACGGTCAGGGTCTTGCGTACCCGCAGTTGGCTGGGCGCGCTGGTCATCTGGCGCACCACCGGCACATACTGAACCCCCGGAACGTGGTCGAGCAGGTTTTGGCCCGAAGCCCCTTGATAGAGCAGCGCCGACCCAAGCAGCAGCAGCGGCCAGCGTGACGCGCCTTCACACCGCAGCCCATACCAAAGCAGCGCCGCGCCGCCGCTCCCAACCACCCAACGCTGCACGCTGCCCAGCCCGGACGGCATCTCCTGGCCGGGCAAACTCTGCCGGTTGGGCGGATAGGTATGCTCCTGCAGACCGGGTTCGACCCGCGTGCGGCGGCCTGCATGGACCCGTTGATTGCCGTTATCCATCTTGGTTTGGTCCTCCTCACCCGAAAACAGGCCCTGTTGCGGTCCCGCCAGGGGGCCGGCAACCGGCCCGGCGCATCGACAACGCCCCTACACTTTGGTCGGAAGTCCAGACCCAGTGTAGGGGCGTGCTCTGTATACGTCTATATGCCGGAGTCTAAGCGAGCGGTACAGATGGGGAACGAAGTGTGGGTTTACACGGTTTTCTTCTGGCTGCCATAGGCATGCCCGCTGAGGATGGCGCGGATCTCCGCCGCCGACTTAGCATTCTGCAGGGCGCTCTGGCGCGCCCCCTCTTCCTTCTGCAGCTTGCGCGCGTTCTCCAACACGGCCTCCAGCTTGTCGGCAGGGAACTTGACCGCGCCGTTCTCGTCCATATGGATGATCTCGCCCGGCGCGACATCCATGCCACCCACCGAGACCGGCACGTTGATCGCCTGCACGGCCATCGCCCCGTGCCCCGCGCAGACGCCGGTCAACATATATTGAAATTTCATGGGGCGCACCTCGTCCAGGTCGCGCGAGGGGCCGTTGGAGATCATCCCCACGCAGCCGATGGCCTTCATGGCCGAGACCATGTTGCCGCCCGCCAGCCCCACCTTGCCCGCGATCTCCGGCGGGTAACGCTGCTCCAGCACCAGGATCGTCGGCTTGGGCATGGCGTCGAGCGCGTCGATCACATCGGCAAAGGTCAGCCGGTTATAGCTTGGGTCGGGCAGCCCATAGACACAGGTGACCGCATAGCCCACCAGCCG
>QEUY01000349.1 GCA_003577365.1 Chloroflexota bacterium
CGGCTGGCCCGCCGCCTTGCCCGCAATGTCCCACAGCGCCTGTTCCAGCGCGCTGATCGCCGCAAAGAGGTCCATCGAACCGCGCTTGGTGGCGAAGTCCGTATAGGCCGAAAAGGTGAAATGGCGCACGTCGAAGGGGCTGTTCCCCACCAGATAGCGCGCCAACTGCGCCACATGCACCTCAATCGCCCGGTCGCGATCTGCCTGCGTGTAGGCCTCCCCCCAGCCGATCAGCCCCTCGTCGGTCTCTACCTTGACAAACAGCCAGTTCTTGGCGACCCCCGGATTTACCAAATAGGTCTTGACGGCGCTGACGCGCATCCCATCCCCCTGCTCTAGTCACCCAGGAATTTGACGCAGACCGGCGTGCCGACTTCGATCCGCTCGCCGATCGGCGTGAGTTTGCCCGACTTCGCATCGATGTGGAAGACAAACATGTCGTCGGAATTCTGGTTAGCCGCCACCAGAAAACGACCCGCCGGGTCCAAGGCGAAATTGCGCGGGAATTTGCCCAGCGTCGAGACATACTCGATCGGCGTGATCGTGCCGTGGCTCTCGTCGATCCGGAAGACCGCAATGCTGTCGTGGCCGCGGTTGGAGACATAGACCACCCGGCCTGAGGGATGCACATGGATATCGGCGCACCAACTCTTGTCGTGAAAATCCTCCGGCAGCGCCGAGATTGTCTGCACCTCACGCAGCGTGCCCTTATGCTCATCCACCGCAAACACCGTGACCGTCGAGTCCAGCTCGTTGGCGACAAAGATCAGCCGCCCCGACGGGTGAAAGGCCAAATGGCGCGGCCCCGCGCCCGACTTGGTGCGCGCCCACGGCTGCTCATGATACGGTTTCAGCTTGCACTGGATCGCATCCAACTCATAGATCATCACCTTGTCCAGCCCCAGGTCCGGCACATAGACCAGGCGGCCCGACGGCGCGATGTTGACCGAGTGCGGATGCGGCGACTGCTGCCGCTGGGGGTTCACGCTGGAGCCTTCGTGCTGGACAAAATCGGCGATCGGGCCAAGCGCGCCATCCTCCAAGATCGGCAGCACACACACGCTCCCGCTGCCGTAATTCGCCACCAACAAACAGCGCCCCAACGGCTCGATTGCCAGGTGACAAGGTGATGTGCCTTGCGCCGGCTGCTGGTTAAGCAGCGCCAGCGCGCCGCTTGCCCGGTCTATCGCAAACGCGCTCACCGCGCCGCTGCCCTTGCCATCCGTGCCGGCGATCTCGTTGACACAGTAGAGATAACGCCGAGTGGGGTGAATCGCCAGAAAGGACGGGTTGACGATCCCCTGCACCTTACCCATCAGACTCATCGCACCCGTCGTGCCGTCAAAGCGGTATTGATAGATACCTTCCCCTTTCCCGCCCACATGGGGTTCCCGCCGCGTATAGGTGCCCACATAGACCAGCCGCTCGGAACTCTCACTGTTTGTCATCAGTCACTCCAATCCAGAAGGTTGCGGCGCGCCAGGCGCCCAGAGTCAGGACAACAACGGCCGCGCCTACGGCAGCGCCTCCGGCCATACAAAATCGCCGTGTGCCCCGCGCCGCAGGTCTGCGATGGCGACCACCGCACCCAGGGGCAGCGCGCCATACACATGCGGAAATACCTCTTGGACCGGCGAGTCGTCTGCATGCGCCGGCGCTTCAAAGCGCAGCGCCGCCTGCACGGCCCGCGGGTCAATACACAATACCACCAGCTCGTCGTCAGCCATAAAAAAACGGTTCGCGACCCGCAGCACCTGCCCGCGCGTCGAACAGTGGATAAAGCCCTCAGCGGCCAGCGACGCCGCCCGATACTCACCCGCCGCCAGCGCCGCATACCAGGTGCGCAGCGGCGCAATGTGATAGATCGGCTCCGGCTCTCCTTGCGCGGCGTCTTGCGGCAGCAACGCGGCCGCCAACGTGCGCCAGAAGGCGGCCGGCCCGTCTGTCACAAACCAGCGCACCCCCATCTGCACAAAGCGGCGCAGCGCCCCCTCCGTCACGGCAAAGGGGCGCAGCTGCATCTCGACGCCCAATGCGTTCAGGCGGCGCTGGGTCTCCGCCAAATACTCGTCCTCCAGCGCATAGGCCGGCCCCGATTCCGGCTCCGCTCGCGCCTGTACCACCGGCAGGTGCAACTGTAAATGGCTGAGATGCGGCGCGCCTGCCTCAAGCCAGCGCGCCACGCCCGCACGGATCGCCTCCGGCGTGCCCCCGACCCAGGTCATGGCCGGCGCGCCCGGAAAGACCCGCTGGATCTCTGCCAAGATCGCCGGATAACCGCTCACAAAGATCACCTGCTCTGTCACCGCGTACTCGTCCAGCTTGGCGCGCAGCACCCGCAAGTCCACAGCCTTTGGCTCCACAAACAGACGCCGGCCCGGCTGCTGCACCATCTCCGCCAATAGCTCGTCCAGCGTGGGCACGCGCTGCCCCCGGAAGGCCGCGCCAAACCGCACCCCGGCATCGACGGCCTTCACCTCGGCCAGCGCCATCTCGGCCACAGGCCGGGTGGCGACCGCGGCAGGCGCATCGGTGGTGCGCGCCAGCGTAGCATCGTGTACACACACCAGCGCGCCGTCCGCCGTCACCCGCACGTCGGTCTCCGGGATCGCGCCCGGGTAGCGCCAGGCATGGCGAAACGCCGGCAGCGTATTCTCCGGCGCTTCGTCCACAGCCCCGCGGTGCGCCTGATAAAACACCTCCACCCGTGCGCTGCTCATCGACGCATCTCCGCCATCGCCGCGCCCTCGCTGACCATACCCTTTGCCGCCAAGGCCAGTTCGCGCCAGCGCCACCTCACCTCAGTTCCAGCCATTCGCATACCCAGTCTCATACATCGCGATGATGTTCTCCGGCGGGCTGACGGCCTGGATGTTATGGCACGGCGCCAGGATGTAGCCGCCGCCCTTGCCCAGCACTTCCAGGTTCTCCAGCACCTCCGCCTCCACCTCCTGGACAGAGCCAAAGGGTAGCGTGTATTGGTTGTCCATTGCGCCGTGCAGCACCACCTGCGCCCCAAAGTCCTGCTTCAGCGCCGCCCGCTCCATGCCCGGGCTGCGCCACTGGATCGGGTTCAAGATGTCGATCCCCGCCGCGATCATGTCGGGGATGATCTTGCGGATCGCGCCGTCGCTGTGGAAAAAGACATGCACGCCCGCGTCGTGCGCCAAGTCGATCATACGCTTCATGCGCGGGATGAAAAACTCGCGGATGACCGCCGGCGAAAAGAGCAAACTCTCCTGCCCGCCAAAGTCCTCCGCCACATAGGATAGGTCAATCCGCCCCGGCAGTTGTTCGAAGATGCGCTGCGTGTTCTGATAGGCAAAGCCAAACAGCTTATCCAGACAGTAATGCACCAGCTCTGGCTGCAGCACCAAGTCCATATAGGCCTGCTCGCGCCCGCGCAGGTCGGCGTAGATCAAGAACGGCTCCGACCCGCCGCCCTGCACCGGGTACTGCTTGCAGTTGCCGCGCACCTGATAGCGAATGCCGCTGTAGTCAAACCACTCCACCGTCGGCCAGATGTAGCTGGCCTCGATCTCTTCCACTGTGGCATAGCGCGCCAGCGGCGCATTGACACACTCCCGATAGCGCCCGCTGCCGTAGCTCACCCACTGAAAGCGCCGCCCATACATATCCTGCAACCGCGGCAGCTTCGGACCCACATAGCGCGGGGCCACCGACACCACCTTGTCAATGTGCAGCCGCTCATACATCTCCCAACGGCTGCCCACGCCAAGGTGGTGCATCAGTTTGTCGGTTGCCTCGACCGTTCCCCAATAATCCATGGGGACCCGGTCCGGTGTGCGCCGCGCCAGCACTGCCTGCCACCGCTCACGCGGGGTCATGCTCTCGCGGGCCATGGCTTGAACCCTTAGCTGACGAGGCTCGAAGCCAAGGTCGCGCACTGGCTGGCGTCTGGCGCAAAGCCATCCGCACCGATGCGCTGGGCAAAGCTCTCGGTGACCGGCGCGCCGCCCACCAAGACCTTTACCTGCTCACGCACCCCGGCGGCCTTCAACTGCTCGATGACCGCCGCCATATTGGGCATTGTGGTCGTCAACAGCGCCGACAGCGCCACAATGTCGGGGTGTTCGTTCTGGACGACTTCGACAAAGCGTTCCGGCGCGACGTTGACGCCCAGGTCGCGGATCTCAAACCCCGCGCCCTCCAACATCATCCCCACCAGATTTTTGCCGATGTCGTGCATGTCGCCGCGCACCGTGCCGATGACCACCTTGCCCTTCGGTTCGATCGCTGCCTCCATCAACTGCGGGCGCAGGATCGCCAGCCCCGCCTTCATGGCGCGCGCCGCCACCAGCATCTCCGGCACAAAATACTCGCCTTCCTCAAACAATTGCCCGACATGGCGCATCCCTTCGACCAGGCCTTCATCCAACAGGCGCTTGGCCGAAAGACCCGCCGCCAACCCCGCATGCACCGCTGCTTCGGTCTCCGGCGCATTGCCCGCAATCACAGCCTCGCGTACGGCGCTAATCTGCTCGTCCATCCGTCAGCTCCTTTGCTGTCGAAACGTAGATAAGGCGGTCATCACAAGTTCAATACAAGTTCGGTCCAATCCCACCTGGCCGCAGGTCAACAGCCGGTCAGGAACTGCGCTCCCTGCAAGATACCCAACTGCTCGGCATCGGGGTCTCGATGGAAATTGGCATCCTCCAGTTCAATCGACACCGCGCCCTGATAGCCAAATTCCTGAAGGATCTGGAAGATCTCCGTCCAGCGCGCCACACCGTGGCCTGGGATCGTGTAGCGCCAAGTCATGCCAGAAAAAGGCCGCGGCTTGGCAAAAGTCGCCGGCTGCTCGGCGCCATATTCGTAGAGATTCTCGTCGAGCGGCATCGTGTCTTTGCCATGCACATGATAGACGCGGTTGCCAAACTCACGCAGAAAGCGCAGCGGGTCGATCCGCATTCGGATCAGATGCGACGGGTCATAGTTGATCCCCATCGCCGGCGAGGGCACTTGCTCGAAGAAAGCCCGATACCCTTCCGGCGTGCAGCAGAGCGCCCCCGGGCCGGGCCACCCCTCGATCACCAACTTGGCGCTGTGCTGCTCCAGCACCGGAGCCAGTTCGGAAAAGCTCTCCACCATATAGCCAAAATTCTCCGCCCGCGGCAGCGCCGGG
>QEUY01000350.1 GCA_003577365.1 Chloroflexota bacterium
CGCCTCGACCGCGGGCAGGGCATCCCCGGCCAAGTCGGGGCGTCCCCCGCGCGAGACGACGGCGCGTACGATCTCCGGCTGGTTGGCCGCGGCGATCAGTGCCGCCGCGGCCCCGGTGCTGGCCCCAAAATAGCCGATGGCGAGCGGCTGTGTCTCCGGCTGATGCACCAACCAATCGGTCGCAGCGATCACGCGCGAGGCCAGCAGCCCAATATCGAAGCGCAGGGCGCGGGTGCGCTGGTCGATCTGGTCCTCCTGCGCGGTCAATAGGTCAAAGAGCAAGACGGCCAGCCCGGTGCGTACGAGAAGCTGCGCCACATACTGGTTGCGCGGGCTATGGCGGCTGCTCCCGCTGCCATGCACGAAGACCACCAGCCCCTGCGCGCCGTCCGGCATCTGCAAGACACCCTCCAGCGTATGGGGGCCGATGGGGATGTGCACGGTGTGGTCTCGGGCGGCGGTTCGGTTCATGGTACATTGGCTCCTTGGGCAGCGGCGGCGCGCGCCAGCAGGCCGCGCACTTCGTCGTCGCCGGTTTGGGAGAAGTCGGCATACCACATGCCCACGCCAAAGAACGGCTGCGGCGTCTCGGCGCAGATGATGGCGTCGACCAGCGGCTCAAAGCTCTCGCATGTCTCCGGCGCGGCCGTGGGCACGGCGACCACCACCTGGGCCACGCCTTGGGCGCGGAGTCCGGCGACGGCGGCGGCCATGGACGAACCGGTGGCCAAGCCGTCGTCGACCAAAATGACGGTCTTGCCGCGCAGGTCGAGCGGGGGCCTGTGGTTGCGGTAGAGCTGGGCGCGGCGCTCCAGCTCCTGGCGCTCGCGCGCGGCGACTGCCTCGATCACGCTGGGCGGGATGTGCAGCGCCTGGACGACGGCCTGGTTGAGCACTTGCACACCGCCGGAGGCGATCGCGCCCATGGCGAGCTCCTCATGGCCCGGCACGCCCAGCTTACGCACCAGGAACACATCCAGCGGCGCGCCGAGCGCCTGCGCCACCTCAAAGGCCACCGGCACGCCGCCGCGCGGCAGCGCCAGCACGATGAGGTTGGGGCGTCCGGCATAGTCGCCCAGCTTAGACGCCAGCTTGCGCCCGGCGTCGCGGCGGTTTTCAAACAGGGGTGCGTACATGGTTCCCTCCGATGGCGCGCCGCCTCCCCTAGACCCCCCAGGGATAGGTCTCCGGCGGTTTCTGCGACTGCGGTTCGATGTGCAGGGGGTGAAGCGCCTGGGTCTCGCCGAAATAGAGAAAGGCATCATAGCGGTCGGGCAGCACGCTGGGCACATAGTTGCCGGCTTCGCGCCCTGGGTGATAGACGACGCCGATGGCACGATGGCCCAAGGGGGCCATGGCCCCGTCGAGCGGGCGCAGGTCGTCCATGCGCAGGAGCTTGTTGCCCTCGCCTGCACGGTGCAGAAGATCCTCCCAACTGCCGGCCCGCGCGCGCGGCACTGGCATGCGCTGCATGGGCGCGCCCCAATAGTCGCCGGCGATGACGCTGCCGTGATGGCTGCCCAGCCCGACCAGGAAGACACCCTGCTCTGCATGGCGTTCGCGCACCAGTTGGCCCACATTGACCATCTGCGCCTGGGCCATGTCGGTGGCGCGCGCGTCGCCGATGTGCGTGTTGTGCTCCCAAAGGATCGCCTTGGCGTGGGGGCCGTGATAGTCGATCAGCCGGTCCAGCGTGTCGGCCATGTGCGTGTCACGGATGTTCCACGAAGCGGCGTCGCCGCGCAGCATGGTGCGATAGTAGCGTTCGGCGCCGACCATGACCCAGGCGTTCTGTTCGGCGTTGAACTCGGCTTCGGGGTCGGCGGCGTAGGGGTAGCTCTTTTGGCGCAGCTCCATCAGCAGGCCCAGCACGTCGTCTTCGCAGGACTCAGGCACCATGGCGGTGCTCCAGGCGTAGGACTGGAGGTCCTCGCCAAAGGGTTCAAAACAGCGTGCGGCCTGGCGTGCGGCGTCCAAGGCTTCGGGGCGGTTCTTCTCGACGTAGTCCAGCACGGCGGCGAGCGATTCGTGCAGGCTGTAGACATCCAGCCCATAGAAGCCCACCTGCTGGGTGGGCGCGCGGCCGCGGTTGTGGCGGTGCAGCCATTCGGCCAGGGCGACTACCTCCCAGTTGGCCCACATCCAGGTCGGCCAGCGGCTAAAGCGATGGAGCACCGAATAGGCATCTTGGCCGCTGTCGGGATAGTGTTTACTATAGCGGTTGAGCGCATAGCAGTCGGGCCAGTCGCCCTCGACTGCTATGAAAGAGAATCCCTTCTCCTGAATGAGCCGTTGGCTGAGGCGCGCCCGCCAGGTATAGTACTCCGACGTGCCGTGCGACGCTTCGCCTAACAAGACAAACTGTGCATCGCCGATCCAGTCTAGCAGCGGGGTTAAGTCCTCGCCGGTTCGCAGCGCAAAGGCGCGTTCGCCGATGGCTTCGGCCAAGTCTGCTATCTGCACAGATGTGATCGGATTACGGAATTGACCGCGCAGCATGGTCTATACTTGCCTCCAATCCTTGGGGCTGAGGGCGACGCTTGCAGATCGCGCACGCTCGGCCCTCGGTTCTGATCAAGTTCACACCTACTGTCATAGACCATGCAATCGATGAGTGCATAGAATCCGGGCCTATTTTTCGATAGAGAGTTGGCTAGGGGGTTGGGATCAAGGAGGTACGCAGATGGAGAGCCGAGCGAAGTTCTTGGGACACCCGATCCATCCGGTGTTGATCGTTTTCCCCTTAGGGCTATTGGCTGCAGCGGTGGTGTTTGACATCATCCATTTAATCGGCGGCAGCCTGATGGCGGCTGCTGCCGCCTATTACAACATTGCCGCCGGCATCCTCGGTGGGCTGTTGGCAGCGGTCTTTGGGCTGCGCGATTGGGTGGCGATCCCCGGCGAGACACGCGCCAAGCGGGTCGGGATGTGGCATGGCCTGGGCAATGTCGTGGTGCTGCTGCTGTTTGCCGCCAGTTGGTGGCTGCGCCGCGGCGCACCCGACCATGCGCCCGGAGGCCTGGCCTTTATATTGGCGCTGGCCGGGGTGGGGCTGGCGCTTGTGACCGGTTGGCTGGGCGGCGAGCTAGTCTACCGGCTGCGTGTTGCCGTGGACGACGGCGCGCAACTCGATGCGCCCAGCTCCCTCTCTGGAGAGCCGGCTATCCCGCCGACCGATCGCAGTTAGCGCACAGGTAGCGCACCACGCGAAGGGATCGGAGAAGGGCAGATGCGTCTCAAACCCATTGCAGAGCAGGTTGTGGTCGTCGTGGGCGCGTCCAGCGGCATCGGGCGTGAGACCGCGCGCCGCTTTGCCCAAGCTGGGGCGAAGGTGGTGGTCTGTGCGCGCAGTGAGCCGGGGCTTCTCTCTTTGGTCGACGAGATTCGACACACCGGGGGGAACGCCGTGGCCGTAACCGCCGATGTGACCGACTTTGACCAGGTCCAAGCACTGGCCGACCGCGCCGTGGCCGAGTATGGGCGGGTGGACACCTGGGTTCAGCTTGCCTCGGTCGGAATTTGGGCCGGGTTTGAGCAGACCACACCCGCCGAGTTCCGGCGCGTCGTCGACGTCAACCTGACCGGGCAGGCCTATGGCGCGCTGGCGGCGCTGCCCCACCTGCGCCGCGCCGGCGGTGGCGCGTTGATCCATATCTCGTCGGTGGAGGCCAGGCTGCCGGTCCCGCTGCAGAGCGCCTACGCTGCGTCAAAGCATGGGCTAGAGGGCTTTCTCGACGTGCTGCGCATGGAACTGCGCCATGCGCATATCCCGATCAGCGTGACGAATGTGCTGCCTTCCAGCATCAACACGCCATTCTTCGATAAGGCTCTCACCAGACTGGGCGTAAAACCCAAGCCGCTGCCGCCGATCTATCAGCCGCAGCTCGTCGCCGAGGCGATCCTGCATGCAGCCGAGCATCCGGCGCGCGAGATCGTGGTGGGAGGCAGCGGCAAGGCGATCCTGATGCTCCATCGCATCTCACCGCGCCTGGTCGATGCGCTTTTGCAGCGCATTGCCTTTGCCGGACAGCGCACTGATGAGGCGAAGTCCGAGGACGCGCCGCACAATCTGTTTGCGCCGCTCGCGGGCTATGACCGCGTCGAGGGAGATTTCGGCGGGCGGGCAAAATCCTGGAGTCTGTATACTTGGCTGATGGTGCACCCGCAGGCGCAGCGCGCGCTGGCCGGTGGGATGTTGGCGCTGGCCGCGCTGCTGGCGATGCGCGCGTCTGCCCATCCAGGCCGTCGGAAATGGCCCTCATCTTGCTAGAGCAGAGGCAGCATGCGTATTCTGGAACCGCCCGCCGCCGCGATCATGGCGATCGCGGCGCATCCCGACGATATTGAAAGCTGGTGCGGCGGGACGCTGGCGCGCGCCGTCGACGCGGGGGCCAGCGTGCGGCTGCTGCTGGTGACCTCCGGCGACCTGGGGACGAGCGACCCGCAGGCGACGCGGCCCCTGGTGGCGGCGCAGCGTGAGGCGGAAGCGCAGCAGGCGGCGGCGCGGCTGGGGCTGGCGCAAGTCGCGTTTCTGCGCTATCCGGACGGCGAAGTGGAAAACAGCCACGTGCTGCGCGGCGACCTGGTGGCATGGATCCGTCGCTGGCGGCCCGACGTGTTGTTCACCCATGACCCGGAGCATCCGCTGCCGCCCTATCTGGCGCATCACGACCATCGCGCGGTGGGCCGCGCCGCGCTCGATGCGGTCTATCCCTTGGCGCGTGACCGGCTGGCGTTTGCCGAACAAGCCGAGGCCGGGCTGGCGCCGCACGCCGTGCGCCAGGTGTGGCTCTTTGCCAGCGCCGTGGCGGATGTCTATGTGGAGATCAGCCAAAGCTTTGAGCGCAAGATCGCGGCGCGGCTGGCGCACGCCAGCCAGACGCCGGACCCCACGGCCTTGCCCGAAAGCTGGCGGCGGCGCTTTGTCGATGTGGGCAGGCCCGCCGGGCTGGCGCTGGCCGAAGCCTTTACAGTGCTTCATCTTGAATAGCGTGTTGACCCGCGCGTCTAGCGGTCGGCGGTTTGTTCGCCGATGCCGGCCAGCTCCAACTCGTGCGCGAAATGGCAGGCGGCGTAATGGTTGGGGTGGACTTCCTGCAGCGGCGGGGCGGTT
>QEUY01000351.1 GCA_003577365.1 Chloroflexota bacterium
TCTGGCGGCTGCGCCTAGCCTATGGCTGCTGGGCACGATCCTGCTCTACAGCAGCGGCGGGAAGTATCTGTTGGTGCTGGGGTTGGCGCTGACGATCCTGCTGCAACTGCTGCTCGACCACGATCTGCTGGTCGAGCGGTGGACGCGGCTGCATTTGGATTACAGCCCTGGGCTGCTGACGGACCGGGCGCTGAGTGTGTTGAGCGCGGCGGTGCTGGTGCTGACGCTGGCCGCGGTGATGCCCAACCTCTATTTTACGCCGTTGGTGCGCCAATACTACGCCTGGATTGCGCCGCTCAATGAACGGGCCGAGAAGCTAGCGGAGCGTCTCTTTCCCGATTTGCAGGCTACGTCCCGGCTGCGGGGTGGTGGGCTGGGCGGCGGGCTGCCCAACGCGTTCTTGCTACAGGGCGGGCCGGAGATGGGTCGCGTGGAGGTGATGCGCGTGCGCACCAATGAGGCGGCGGCCAGCTATGTCGCGCCCTATGAGGAAGCGCCCCCGCCGGGCCGCACGATGCGCGGCGGGACCTTGGCAGTCTACGACGGCCATGGCTGGAGCAACCCGGCGGCGCTGGCGCGCGAGGAGATCGAGGCCGACACGCGCTTTGTTCCGGATGATCGCTGGGGCCGCAAGCTGGTGGTGCAAAGCGTGATCTTGGAGTTCGGAAGCACGATCCTCTATGCGGCGGCAGAGCCGCTGGAGGTGTCGGCTGCGGTCCAGATGGAGCAGCGGGGTCCGGATGACCTGGTGGCGCTCTACAGCCGGGAGCGCAGCTATACGGTCGTCTCCGCCGTGCCTGCCGTGGACGAGGCGATGCTGCGCGGGCTGCCGGAGTGGGGCGCGGCCATGCCTTTGCCCCCGGAGATGGAGATCCACCGTGCGCTGCCGGAGACGATCACGCAGCGCACGCGCGACCTGGCCGCCACGATCGTGGCCGGGCAGCCCAGCGCCTTTGACCGCATGGCCGCCGTCGAACGCTTTCTGCGCCAGTATGAATATGATCTCGACGTGCCGCCGCCGCCCGGTGATGTGGCCGATGTGGCCGACTATTTCCTGTTTGACCTGCGGCGCGGCTATTGCGACTACTATGCGACGGCCTTTGTCGTGCTGGCGCGGCTGGCCGGGATGCCGGCGCGCTTTGCCACGGGGTTCGCGGCGGGGAGCTGGGATCCGGCAGAGAATGTATGGGTCGTGACCGAGGCTGAGGCGCATTCGTGGCCGGAGGTCTATTTTCCGCAGGTAGGATGGATTCCCTTTGAACCGACAGCCGGACGCCCCGCCTTGGTGCGCGTGGCTGACCCCCAGTTTGCGGCAGGGACACTGGCGCGCCCGCAAGTTCCACCCGTGCCTGCGCTGCCGGAGGTGCAGTCTGCGTGGACCTGGCAGACTGCGCTGTGGCTGCTGCCGTTGGCGCTGGTCATCTGGGCGCTGGCCGGGGCGATGCTGCGCTGGCAGCGGCGGCGCGAGGACCCGTGGACGGCGCTGCTGCGTTGGGGGCGGCGGGCCGGGCGGCCGATTGCGCCGGGCGAGACGGTGCTCGAATATGGCAGCGGGTTGGCCGACTATGTCGTGGGCCGCGCGGCGCAGGAGGCCGACGCACGCCGGATGGCTCGGCCCCAAGAGGCCGACGCACGCCGGATCGTGGCGCGCGAGGTGCGGGCCTTGAGCGGCGCGGTGAGCGCGCTGCGCTATGGGCCGGAGGCTGTGAAGGTGGCTGCTAAAGCGCGCTCGCTGGCCCATTGGGAGCGGCTGCGCCACTATCTGCGGCGCGTGCGCGGCCGGTAGGGCGGCGGACACGCCAGTCTAGAGCGTCGGGCAGCCCCAGCTTTGTAACGTGGTGCGGATGAAGTTCACGGCGGCGTGATGTTCGGCGCTGCCGCGGCCCTGCAGGGCGATGGGGTCGCCAAAGGCCAGGCGCACGGGCAGCGCGGGGTTGATGCGCCCGAACTCTTTGACAAAACGCCCGATGCCCCAAGCGTCCGAGCGCACGGCGACCGGGACGATGGGGACGCCCGCCTGGCGCGCTAGTTTTACCCCAATCGAGTTGAACTGGGCAGGGTCAAAGACGTGTGTGCGGGTCGTCTGGGGGAAGACGACGATCGAGCGCCCGCTCTGCAAGATGCGCGGGCCATCCTCCAGGACACGCGCCAGGTCGGCGCGCGGGCTGACGCGGTCGACGACAATGGGGTCGCGGGCGCGCATGATGTGTTTGAAGACCGGGTATTCGACGATGCCGCGTTTGACGACAAAGGTGACGTCCTTGTAGGGTTGGACGATGCCGGGGAGGATGATCGTCTCCAGCGTGCTCATGTGGTTGGCGACCAGCACGCACGGGCCATCGACCGTATTGAGGATGGGGAGGCCGCTGATCTGAATCTGGACGCCAACGCTTTCGAGCGCGTGGAGTACGGCCAGGCTGCTGGCATGCCAAGCGGCGGCGTCATATTGGTGGCGCCGGGCCACCGCGCTGTAGTGGAAGACGGCGCGCAGGAGCTTGGCATAGAAGACCCAGGAGGGCAAGAGCCGCGCCGCCAGGTCGGGCGGGCGGGTGCTTGTGACGTAGGTGGCGGCTGTTCCGGCGATCGGTTCCATGGGCGGTGAGCTTCCAAATCGACAAAGGGCCTGTTGCGGTTGCAGGCCCCAATCATAGTCACGCGGCGGCTGTGCGTCAAAGCACGGGCCTGATATGAGTTGTTATCTCTGTGTGTAGCCGCGGCAAAGCGGGCCGAAAACGCCAGATCGAGGAGATGATGGGACGAGTGGAGCGAGCCGAAGCTGCGGTTTGGGATCTGCCGGCGGCGGTGGCAATCGATTTTGGTGCGAGCAATACGGATCTGGTTGCGGTATGTGGCGGCCAACGGGTGGAATGGAGCGAGCCACAGCGGGGGATGCCTGACGCCGAGGGAGTGCGGCGGATGCTGGCCGCGGCCGGTGTGGGCCTGCACGGCTGTGCGCTGGTGGCGGTGACCGGGGGCCATCACTGGGCGCTGCCGGCGACGATCGACGGCACGCCGCTGGTCAAGGTGGCGGAGTTGGCGGCGATCGCGCGCGGGGGGCAGGCGTTGGCGGTGGGTGGCCCTGGGCGTCCGGATGCGCCGATCCTGGTGGTGAGCGCCGGGTCGGGGACGGCGATGGTGGCGGCGGAGGGGGCAAGCTTCCGGCACGTCACGGGGACGGGTGTCGGCGGTGGGACGCTGCTGGGGCTGGGCCGGCTCTTGCTGGGGACCACGCGGCCACAAGAGATCGACCGGCTGGCGGCGCAAGGGGATGCTGTGGCTGTCGACTTGGGGCTGCAGGATGTTGTGACCGGGCCGATCGGGAGCCTTCCGCCTGATGCGACGGCGGTGAACTTTGGGCGGGTGGCGCGCGGCGGGGTGGCGCCGCGGCGCGAGGATCTGGCGGCGGGGCTGGTGACGATGGTGGGCCAGGTGATCGCGACGCTGGCGGTTAACGCCGGGCGCGCGGCGCAGGTGCAGCGGATCGTCGTAACGGGCCACCTGACCGATATGGCGACGATGCGCGCCGTGATGACACGGGTGGGCGAGTTCTTCGGCTTCCCTGTCGAGGTGCGGGATCGGGCGGGGTATGCTACGGTGACGGGGGCGCTGCTGTGGGCGCTGGAGCGCTGAGGCCCTGGGCGGCGAGCCAGGCGTCGAAGTGGGCGAGCAGGCTGTGTTTCAGCTCGGCGGGCGCAGCCGCCGCCCGGAAGGCGTTGGCCGTGATGCGGGCAATGGCGCTCGGGTCATAGCCAAACTCGGTGGCAAGGATGGCGTATTCGTGCAGCAGGGTGGTGTTGAAGAGTGGGGGATCGTCGCTGTTGACAGTGACCAGCAGCCCCATACGGTCGAGGTGCGGGAAGGGATGTTCGGCGAGCCGGCGGTAGACATGCAGGCAGATGTTGCTGGTGGGGTTGATCTCCAGCGGGATTTGGTGTTGGCGCAGATGGAGTAAGAGCGCCGGGTCTTCGATGGCGCGCACGCCGTGGCCCAGGCGCTGGGCGTGCAGGGCACGCAGCGCGCCCCAGATGCTGGGGGGGCCTGCAATTTCACCGGCGTGGGGCACGGAGATGAGGCCGGCGGCGCGGGCCGCGTCGAAGGCGTGGGCAAAGGGTTCGGGCGGTGCGCCTGCTTCGAGTCCGCCGAGGCCGAAGCCGACGACGCCGTGGTCGCGGCCCGCCAGCGCGTAGTGCAGCGTGATCTCCGCCGGGGCCGGGTCGTAGGCGTGCGTGGTGTGGGGCGGGAAGGCCGCATGGCGCGGGATGTCGAAGATCCAGCGCATCTCGACGCCGAAGTCGGCCTGGGCGCGGCGGCGTCCGGCGTCGAGACCGGCCAAGAGGTCGGCAATGGTCAGGCCCTTGTCCTGCAGATGGGTGTGGGTGTAGGGCGTGAAGGTGAGTTCACGATAGCGGATGTTCTGGGCGGCCATGTCTGCGCCACAGGCGTAGGTGATCAGCGCGAAGTCGTCGGGCGTGCGCAGCAGGTTGGAGATGGTGAGATAGATCTCGACGAAGTGCGGGAAATCGGTGAAGGTGAACCAGCGCAGCAGCCCCTGTTCATCCTGGGCGGGCAGGGAGCGCAGGCGCTGGTGGCGGCGCGCCAACTCCAGGAGCGTGGCCGGTTGGATCGAGCCTTCGAGGTGGATGTGAAGCTCCGCCTTGGGCATGGCGTGGATGAACCGATCGAGCGCTTGCGGTGATGACCAGGTGGGTGGCAGCATAGACGCAGATATCGAAGGTGGCACGGCTGGCGATATGGGATTCTAGACAACGGCGGCGGCGGCTGGGTGCGCGTAGGCTGTGTACTTGGATGTGCCGCACTGGACTGTCGAGGTATCTGTGCGGTGCGGGCCTGATAGATAGCATTGTATGGCAAAGCATGAACATTGAACAAACACCGCGCGCCCAGACTGTCGTGGCCGGCGTCGGATGGGGAGTGCGGGTAGGGTGGTTTGGCCTGATTTTGCGCGTAGTCACGTTTTGGGTCGCGCTGGCTTTGCTGGGGGGGAGTGCCCTGCCGGCAGACGTGGTGCGCACGCGGCGGATGGCGATGGCCGTCGCCGGTTGGGGGTTTGACCTAGTAGAGTGGGAGGTCGACGCGCTGGCGCGCAAGGC
>QEUY01000352.1 GCA_003577365.1 Chloroflexota bacterium
CTAGAGCAGAAGTCTTCATTATTGTCTTCGCTGCGATAGGAATCGCGGAAGAAAGGATCAAGCCCATGAGTCAAGATGGATGCCCGCAGGGCTGGGTCAAAAATGCCGGCGAATAGCTGTGGCTGATGCGCAAGCTGATAGGCCGAGCCTCGCCAATGACCAAAGAGTTCGCCTGTATACTGCATAGACACTTCATAGTGCTCAGTCAGTTCACTGTCCATAGATTGCACTTCTGCCCAAGTGAATCTATAGACCGCCATCCCTCGTTTATCGTGAGGATGACTAAAGACAAACCATTCTTTTCGTGAGGCTGTCGCCAATCCATCCCTGAGTAGGGCCAGATGGATCCATTTTCCGTATTTCGATGTCGGCCCACAAAAATCCACGAGCAGCCAAGGGCCAAAATTGAAGCGCAGCAGACGCTGCTTATAGTTCTTGGGCAACGTCAACACACAGGGGCGATACGCGTTGGCCCCAGCATTAAGCAAATCTATTGTTTGGCGCAAAAAGCCAAAACCCCATTCCGCTTCAGCATAATCTGCAAAGATGCGCTCAAAGGGCGGAGCTAGCGGGGGGACAACGATCTCGGAACTCATCTACAGGTTCTCTGATAATACGCCTAGTGTTGGATAGTAGCTTTATCGGCAGGTCATTCAGTTACGCCAAGGCCTTCTTCGGCTCCACATAGGGCAGGCCAAACGCCTCGGCCACGGCCCGGTGGGTCAACCGGCCGCGGTGGGTGTTCAACCCGTGCAACAGCGGCGCGCTGTGGCGCACCGCGTCTAACCCCTCGTTGGCTAGGTTGAGCGTATAGGACATCGTCTGGTTGACCAGCGCAAAGGTGCTGGTGCGCGGCACCGCGCCCGGCATGTTGGCGACGCCGTAGTGCACCACGCCGTCCACCACATAGATCGGGTCGCTGTGGGTGGTGGGCCGCGTGGTTTCGACGCAGCCGCCTTGATCCACCGCCACATCCACGATCACCGCGCCGGGGCGCATATGCGGCAGCATGGCGCGCGTCACCAGCCAGGGTGCACGCCCGCCGGGGATCAGCACCGCGCCGATCACCAGGTCGGCGTTAAAAACCGCCTGCTCGATGTTGTATTCATTGCTGGCGCGCGTCTGCAGCCGCCCCTGGAAGACGTCGTCCAGATATTGCAGCCGTTCGTGGTGCAGTTCCAGCACCGTCACCTGCGCGCCCATGCCCAGCGCGACCTTGGCCGCGTTCGTGCCCACCGTGCCGCCGCCCAAGATCGCCACCGTGGCCGGGGCCACGCCCGGCACGCCGCCCAGCAGCACCCCGCGCCCGCCGTGGTGACGTTCCAGGTAGGTCGCGCCCACCTGGGTCGCCATGCGGCCCGCCACCTCGCTCATCGGCATGAGCAGCGGCAGCTTGCCGTCGGCGGTCTGCACCGTCTCATAGGCGATGGCCGTGACGCCACTGGCAAGCAGCGCGTCGGTCTGCTGCCGGTCGGCGGCCAGATGCAGATAGGTGAAAAGGATCTGATCCGGGCGCAGATAGCCGTATTCGGCGGGCGCCGGCTCTTTGACCTTGACGATCATCTCGGCGCACCAGGCATCGGCCGCGCTCTCCACCAACTCGCCGCCCGCGGCGCGATATTCGTCGTCGGTCAGAAAGCTGCCCATGCCCGCGCCCCGCTGCACCAAGACGTGATGGCCGCGTCCGGTCAGTGCCTTGACCGCGCCGGGCGTCAACCCCACGCGGTTTTCGCCGTCCTTCACTTCCTTGGGCAGCCCGATCAGCATAGCCGGCTCCTTATCCTCTGCCTTATCTCTGGGCGAAGGGTCGATTGGGCGAACGGTCTATGGCTGCCAGTGTAGCAGCAGCCCAGGATTTCGGGCAAGAAGTTTAAGGCCAATGCAGCCACGCCCACCTTGCAGCCGGAACCGCTTTGCCAAAGTGCCCATTTGTGGCGACAATGGACGCTTGCGCGGGTCAATCGGCAGCCCGCCAATCGGCGAACCGTGGACGAGGGATGAGGCATGAGTTGGAGAACGCGGGGCAAGCAGGCCACCCAGCAAGCAGGCGCAGCCTTGGCGCACGCCTGGCAGCAACTGCTCTGTGGCCTGCTGAATGCGCGCCGCCGTCTGCTGCGCCGCCGCTGGGCCGATTACGCCGTGATCGTCTTGGATCATGCCGTGGCCGAGCGCGCCCCCGACTCACCCTGGTGGTATGCCTATTTGCCCGGCGTGAAACAGCCGCTCAGCCTGGAATTTCTGCACGATGCGCTGCGGCGCATGGCCGGTGACCCCGACCTCAAAGGCGTCGTGCTCTTGCTCAAAGGTGTAGAATTGAGCCTGGCCCAGGCCCAAAGCCTGGCCGGTCTGCTGCGTCGTTTTCGAGCCGGGAACGGCGCAGTTCGGCCCGGCGCGGCAGCCAAACAGGTCGTCGTCTATCTGGAACAGGCCAACGCCGCCGCCTATGTGGTGGCCTGCGCCGCCGACCGCATCACGCTGCCGCCGCTTGCCACCTGGGATGTGCTGGGGCTGCGCGTGGCCCCAACCTATTGGAAAGAGACGCTGGCCCGCGCCGGGATCGCGTTCGAGGCGATCCAGATCGCGCCGTGGAAGACCGCGGCCGACACCCTCACGCGCCGCGCGATGAGCGCCGCCGAGCGCGAGCAATATGGCTGGCTGCTCGACAGCCTGGCGGAGGACATCGTGGCCGCAGTTGTGCAGGGGCGCGGGCTGGCTGCGGCGCAGGTGACCGCGCTGATCGACCAAGCCCCGCTCAGCGCCGACGCCGCGCTGGCGGCTGGGCTGGTCGACGCCATCGCCTATGAAGATCAACTGGCGGCGCTCCTCGGCGCAGCGGGCAGCCCCGCCAAGCTCAAACCCTATGCCCAGATCCGCGGGCTGCTGCTGCGCCGTCCGCGCCGCCGCGCCGGGCGCAGCGTGGGCGTGCTGAGCCTGCAAGGGTCGATTGTCGTGGGCGACAGCCGCTCTTTTCCCGTGCCGCTGCCCCTCTTGGGCGAGCGGATGATGGGCAGCCATACGGTCGCACAGGCGATCCGCGCCGCACGCAGGCGCGCCGACCTGGCCGCGGTCGTGGTACATGTGGATTCGGGCGGCGGGTCGGCGCTGGCCAGTGACTTGATCTGGCGTGAACTGCATCTGCTCGACCAGGAAAAGCCGGTCGTCGTCTACATGGGCAATGTGGCGGCCAGCGGCGGCTATTATATCGCCACGCCGGGGCGTAAGATCGTGGCCCAGCCTGCGACGCTCACGGGCAGCATCGGCGTGGTGATCACCAAGCCGGTGACCGAGGCGCTGCGCGCCAAGATCGGCGCCAACCGTGAGGTGCTGCGCCGCGGCGAGCATGCCGACATCCTGACCGACGACCGGCCCTGGACGGCGGAACAGCGCGCCACGCTGGAGCAAAGCGTCGCCCATATCTATGCGCGTTTTAAGACGGTCGTGGCGCAGGGGCGCAACCTGCCCTTGGCCGAGCTGGAGCCGATCTGCCAGGGCCGTGTCTGGACGGGCAAACAGGCGCTGCGTCACGGGCTGGTGGACGAACTGGGCGACTTTCAGCTTGCGCTGGCGCTGGCCTGCCGCGCCGCCGGGTTGCCCGACGACGGCACGGTGGCGACGCGGCGCATCACGCTGCCCCCCACGCGGCTGCTGGCCGAAGCGGTGCAGGGGGCGCAGGCCTTGGCTCGGTATAGAGGCCGCGGTACGGCGAACGCATGGATCACGGCGCTGGCGCAGGGCGATGGATCGCGGCTGCTGGGCCGTGAGCGCACCTGGCTGGTCGCGCCCGACCTGCCGCAGATAGAATAGCCACACTGGGCGGTTGGAAAACCGCCCCTACCATTCGATGCTTCAATTCAAAATTCAATAGGGAACTTCGAAATGCTTGATGTCGCAGCCATTCGCCGCCAATTCCCGGCGCTGCAAGAAACCTATGATGGCCGTCCGGCCATCTTCTTCGACAACCCCGGCGGCACGCAGGTCGTGCGCCCGGTGATCGACGCCATGGTCGACTATCTGACCCGGCGCAACGCCAACACGCACGGCCTGTTTGAGACCAGCCGCCGCACCGACGACGTGATTGTGGCGGCGCGCCAGGCCGCCGCCGACCTGCTGGGCGCGACTCCGCAGGAGATCGTCTTCGGCAACAACATGACCAGCCTCACCTTTCATCTCAGCCGGTCGCTGGGCCGTGCCCTGCGCCCCGGCGACGAGATCATCGTCACCCGCCTTGACCACGACGCCAACGTCGCGCCCTGGGTGGCGCTGGCCCGCGACCTCGGCGCATCGCTGCAAACGGTCAATGTGGACCTGGAAACCTGTACGCTGGATATGGATCACCTGCGCGAGCTGATCTCGTCGCGCACCAAGCTGGTGGCCGTGGGCTATGCCAGCAATCTCAGCGGCTCGATCAACGATGTGCAGACCATTGTGCAGTGGGCCAAGGAGGCGGGCGCGCTCACCTTTGTCGACGCCGTGCAGTATGCGCCGCACGGGCTGATCGACGTCAAGGCGCTGGACTGTGACTTCCTGGCGTGCAGCGCCTACAAGTTTTTCGGGCCGCATGTCGGCATCCTCTATGGCAAGGCCGAGCATTTGGCGCGGCTGGAGGCTTATCGCGTGCGGCCTGCGGGCAACGAAGCGCCCGACAAATGGGAGACCGGCACCAAAAACCATGAAGGGCTGGCCGGGGTCACGGCGGCAATTGACTATCTGGCAGAGTTGGGCGCAGTCTACGGCGGCGCGTCGTTTACTGCTCCCCGCCGCGACAAACTGGTCGCCGCCTGGAAGCAGATCCGCGACTATGAACTGATGTTGACCGAGCGCATGCTCACCGGCTTGCAGGCGAGCAGCCGCATCCGCGTCTATGGGCTGATCGAACGCGGCGACTGGCCGCGGCGGGTGCCGACCTTCTCGATCCGCAAGGAGGGCACAACGCCGCAGCAGTTGGCGCAAGCTTTGGCGGACGCCAACATCTTTGCCTGGGACGGCAACTTCTATGCCCTGGGGCTGAGCGAGGCGCTCGGCGTGGAGGAGAGCGGCGGGCTGCTGCGCCTGGGCCTGGTGCATTACAACACGCTCGACGAGATCGACGAGTGT
>QEUY01000353.1 GCA_003577365.1 Chloroflexota bacterium
GCTTTGGGTCGGCGGCCATCTTGGTTAACCAGGTTCCTGTCTTTCCCCGCAGGGGGCAACCTCATACAGTCCCTATGCAGCATACAACTAACAAGCCGGCGCGCTATACAGAGCACCGCAACGCATCTCGCCTGTCCGGGGCGAAGACCCAATCACGCCAGCGCAGCGGCAGCGCGCCCTTCGCCCTATTGTAGCACAGCAGCCGGAGCGCAAGCGATCAAGCCCCATCCAGCGATAACATGCGGCAGTGCCTGAGAGTATTTGGTGTCCGTGAACGGATCAAGTATCCTCTAAGGAACGCACCTGTTTTCGATTCGGTAGCGCCGTCGCGTCGCGTGCTTTTTGCGGTGCAGCGCATTTGGCTTGGCTATTTTCAAAAGGAGACTCCAGCAATGCAGGGGAAAGGCAGCATCATCGTTCTCGGCGGCGATGGCTTTTGTGGCTGGCCCACCAGCCTCCGTCTCTCCAACGACGGCTATGATGTGACGATTGTGGACAACCTCTCGCGGCGCAAGATCGACATCGAGTTGGGCAGCCAGTCGCTGACCCCAATCGAGACCATCGAAAACCGTCTCAAGGTCTGGAAAGAACAGACCGGCAAGACGATCCACTATCGCAACATCAATATCGCTGAGGATTACCATGAGCTGCGCGAGCTGTTCGCCACACTCAAGCCGCAGACGATCGTCCACTTTGCCGAGCAGCGCGCCGCCCCCTACTCGATGAAGTCCCCGCGCAACAAACGCTACACCGTCGACAACAACATCAACGGCACGCACAACGTTCTGTGCGCGCTGGTCGACGCCGGCGTAGATGCCCATCTCGTCCACCTGGGCACGATGGGCGTCTATGGCTATGGCACGGCGGGCATGACCATCCCCGAAGGCTACTTAAATGTCCGGGTGGACATCAACGGCAAGGATCACGAGATCGAGATCCCCTACCCGCCCCACCCCGGCAGCATCTACCATATGACCAAGACGCTCGACGCCATCCTGTTCTACTATTACAACAAGAATGACGGCGTGCGCATCACCGACCTGCACCAAGGCGTGGTGTGGGGCACCAACACCGAAGAGACCTTGATGCACCCGGCGCTGATCAACCGCTTCGACTATGAAGGCGACTATGGCACGGTGCTCAACCGCTTCCTGGTCGAGGCCGCCGTGGGCCATCCGCTGACCGTCTACGGCACCGGCGGGCAGACCCGCGCCTTTATCCATATCCGCGACACCGTCTGCTGCATCGAGCTGGCGATCACCAACCCGCCCAAGACCGGCGAACGGGTCAAGATCTTCAACCAGACCACCGAGACGCACCGCGTGCGCGAGCTGGCCGCGCTCGTCTCACAGCTCACCGGCGCGGAAGTGCGCTATTATATCAACCCGCGCAACGAATCGCTGGAAAACGAGCTGGTCGTCCGCAATGACCAATTCCTGGCCTTGGGGCTAAACCCGATCAAGCTCAGCGAAGGGCTGCTCGGCGAGGTGATCGACATCGCCGGGAAATACAAAGACCGCGCCAACCTGGAGAAGATCATCGCCGATTCGCGCTGGCGCGCCGACATCCCGCTGGATCGCGAAGGCGCAGCCGCGCCGGTCAGCAATGGCAAGGTGCCGGCCTAACCGATGCGCGCGCGCCATCTCATGCAACGGCTGCCGATCCTCTTGCTGCTGCTGGCCGTCCTGAGCGCGTGCGCGCCAGGCACGTCGCAGACGGGCGGGGCATCGGCTCCTGCCGCAGATACGCCTGCACCCGGCGCCTCGACACCCAGCGCGGGCAAAATGACGATCAAGCTGGCCGAAAACCCGTGGTCGGCCTCGGCGATCAACGTGGCGATTGCCAGGATTTTGCTGGAGGAGCAACTGGGCTACCCCGTCGAGGTCGTGACCATCGGCGAGAGCGCGCAGTGGCCCGCGCTGGCCGCGGGCGATCTCCACGCCAGCCTCGAAGTCTGGCCGTCGGGCCACGCCGACAACGTGGCCGAATATATCGACAGGCAGAAGCTGGTTGAGAACGGCGGCGAGCTGGGGCCGGTGGGCAAGATCGGCTGGTATATCCCCACCTACATGCTGGAAGAACACCCCGAACTCGCCACCTGGGAGGGGCTGAAAGACCCCGCCAACGCCGCGCTCTTCGCCACGGCAGAGACCGGCGACAAGGGCCAGTTCCTGACCGGCGACCCAAGCTGGACCCAGTATGAGGATGACATCATCGCCAACCTGGGGCTGAACTTGCAGATCGTGGCGGCAGGGTCGGAGGAAGCGATCCTGGCCGCGCTCGATTCCGCCTACAGCCGCCAGGAGCCGATCCTCTTTTACTTCTGGACACCCCATTCGATCCACGCCAAATATGACCTGACCGAGGTCGCGCTCCCGCCCTACAGCGACGAGTGCTATGCCAAGGCCGAGCAGGGCGGCGTGGACTGCGACTACCCGCCCGATCACCTGTTCAAGATCTTCTGGGCCGGGCTGGCCGGCGCCGCGCCCGACGCCTATACGCTGCTCAAGAACCTGCACTACTCCACCGAGGAGCAGATCAAGATGATCGCCGACGTGGAGCTGAACGGTAAGAGCGCCGAGGAGGCCGCGCGCGCCTGGCTCGACGCCAATGAGACGACCTGGCGCACCTGGCTGCCCCAGTAGCCGCAGCGCCGGAACATTGCATCCACAAAGTCACAGGGGGCGGCCCAATGGGCCGCCCCCTGTTGATTTCCTTTTCAGCGTCCGTGCGATCGTCCAATCTGCTCATGTCGACAAGCCGTCACTTCGGCAGCGCCCCAGGTACCTAGAGCGTCGTCACCCGGCAACTTGCCGACATGTTCCGTAGCCCAAGATACCACAGCCGGCGCAAAAACAACCTGTCGGTTGGCTGTCGATTCCCCGTCATATCACCTACTGAGAACGGAGGTCTAGGGGACGGAGTCTAGGCGATCTTCCAGCCGTGTTCGCCGCCGCTGCCCGTGCAACAGACATAGAGGCCGTCGGCGCGCGCGCGAAAGTGCAGGGGCGCGCCATGTTCGATGCAGGTCCCCAGCGAGGCCTGCGGATAGACCAGCGCCACCTGGGCCAAGGCGAGCTGCGCCAGCAGGCTCTGATACTCCACCACCGAGTTCGACGGTTCCGAGGCGGGTTCGTCTTCCGCCGCCAGCCGCGCCATCTGTGCGATCAAGCGGCGCGCCGCTTTGCGAATCTCCTGTTCCATCATGCGTCCCTCCAGCCGCCTTGGCTCTGGCGGTAGCTCCCTGGCTGTAGTTCTTACCGGTAGTTCTGCACCGTCCAACTGCGCGCCCAGCCCTGGGTGATGCGATCCAGCACAATCGCCAAGATCACAATCGCCAACCCGGCCTCGACCCCGCGGCCCAGTTCACTCTTGGCCAGCCCCGTCACGGCCTCATAGCCCAGCGCGCCGCCGCCCACCAACCCGGCAATGATCACCATCGACAAGACCATCATCACCGTCTGATTCACCCCCAGCATGATCGAGGGCATAGCCAGCGGCAGTTGCACCTTGACGAGCTTCTGCCGCCGGGTCGAGCCGTAGGCATCAGCGGCCTCGACCGTCTCCTTGGCCACGCCGCGCAGCCCCAGGTCGGTCAGCCGGATCATCGGCGGGATGGCATAGAGCACCGACGCGATCACCCCCGGCACGCGGCCTGGATGAAATAACATGATCACGGGTACTAGATAGACAAAGACCGGGATCGTCTGCAGAAAGTCGAGGAGGGGACGCAGCAGCCGGCGCACCCAATCCGACTGTGCCGACCAGATGCCCAGCGGCAGCCCCAGCACCAGCGCCAACGCCACGGCCACCAACACCTGGCTGAGCGTGTCCATCGCCTCATCCCACAGCCCCAGCAGCCCACAGGCAAAGATCGCCAGCCCGGCAAACAGCCCCAGCCGCCAGCCCGACGAAAGCGCGCCCAGCAGCACAAACGCCGCCACGACCGCGGGCCAAGGCATCCAGGTCTGGAGCAGGGCGCGCAGCGGGTTGAGCAGATAGAGGGTAAAGAAGTCGCTCATGGGGCCGGCGCCGATGGGCAGCGACCCGATCTGATAGAGATGGTCGCGCATCCAGCGCACGGCGGCATCGACCGGCGCGGCCAGCGACAGCGACCAGCCCGCCGGCCAGCTCGATAGATCGCGCACATAGGCATGTACCACCAACAGATAGAGCACCGCCAGCAGCGCCCCCGCCCAATAGACATAGGCCAACAGGCCGCGCGGCACCGGCGAAACCTGTTTGGGCATGTGCGCCGTGCCTTGCAGCACGTGCCGCCGCTCATGGCTAAACCCATAGCTGATGCGGTCCAACAGCGCGGCCATCAGCACAATCGCCAGCCCGGCCTCCAGCGCCTCGCCCACGCGCAGCCGCTGCAACGCCACCAACACCTCGCGACCCAGCCCGCCCGCGCCGATCAACGCCGCGATCACCACCATGCTCAACGCCATCATGATCGTCTGGTTGACCCCGGCCAGCACGGCGGGCAGCGCCAGCGGAAGCTGCACCTTCAAGAGCTTCTGGCGGCTGGTCGAGCCAAAGATATCGGCGGCTTCGACCGCGGCGGGCGGCACGGCGCGGATGCCGTTGGCCGTAAAGCGGATGGCTGGCGGCAGCGCATAGATCACCGTCGCCACCACGCTGGGCACGCGCGCCACGCCAAACAGCAGCAAGACCGGGATCAGATAGACAAAGGCGGGCATGGTCTGCATGGCGTCGAGCACGGGGCGCAGCAGCGCATAGACGCGCGCCCGCCGCGCCGCCCAGATCCCCAGCGGGATCCCGATCACCAGCGCCAGCAGCACCGACGCGGCCATCAGCGCCAGGGTCTGCATGCTCTCCTGCCACAGCCCCACCAGCCCCATAAAAAGCAAGGCGGCGCTGGAAAAAGCCACCAGCCCCCACCCGCTCGCCCGATAGGCGACAAAGCCGGTCGCCACGATCAACACCGGCCAAGGCACGGCCAAGAGCAGGTTTTCAAACCCGCGCAAGACCAGGTCGATGGCTTGGCTTAGGGGGACGAAAAAGTAGACAAAGAGCGGCGCGGTGGCGCGGTGGGCGATCACCCAGCTTTCCAGCCG
>QEUY01000354.1 GCA_003577365.1 Chloroflexota bacterium
GCAGGGCAACCACCGCTTGGTCGTGCCCGCCCAGGCGATGGCGCTGACCAGCCCGACCGACAACCTGCAGGTCTACGCCGGGCAGATGCTGCACGATGTGGGCGTGGAGGTCGTCAGCCGTGCGCCCTTTGCGCCGGGCAGCAACACGCTCGACCTGCTGGTCAACAACCCGTCCGACACGGCGCTGGCCGGCGCGCGCCTCTTCCTCGAAGTCGTCAACGTCGAGGGCACGGTGGTGAACGAGACCTCGACGCAGGTGGACGTGCCGCCCGGCCCCAAATCCGTGGCGATGAGCTTCTCGACCGGCAGCTTCAACCCGGCCTATGTGCCGGAAGAGGACTACATCCTGCTCGCCTTCCTCACCGATTCCCAGGGCAACATCCTGGATACGGCGGGCCGCCCGCTTTCGTCGCTGCAGGCCGACCCGCGGCCCAACGTGGAGAGCGCGAACCTGTCTTGGGATTTTGGCTTTGTGCCGCAGGGAAGCCTGCTGCGCCATCCGCTGGCGCTCGCCAATACCGGCTCCGGCCCGCTTTACCTCTATCTGCCGCCTACGCCGGGGTTGAGCCTGGTGCGTCCCAGCGACACGGTGGGTGGTGACGCTGCGCACCAGCGACCCCGACCGGCCCACACTGCAAGTGAGCGTCCAGGGCATCATCGATGCACCCAATGGCGGCATACCCAGCGGCGCGCTGATGCGCCCGCTCGACGTGCCGGTGACGGTGCAGGGACCCAAGAGCCAGGGGGAGTGGGTAACGTTCAGCCATACCCTCGGCCCCGGCCCGCAGAGCCTGCACCCGGTCAAGGTCTACAGCGCCGACTACACCAGCTTCAAAGGCGCAGGCAAGTATGCCACCGCCTTCAGCCAGGGGCCAGCGTCATATGGCGGCAACCTAGATGCCAGTAATGGCGTAGGCGTGGGCAGCGTAGCCACCAACCCACCCGCCAGCACCCAAGAACTCACCCGCTACATCGCCGAGCAGGTCGAAGCCTCACCCCACACGACGGGACGGCTCAACCTGCCGGAGAGTGTGACGACCTCGGCTACCTACCAAGTCCAATATGGCCGCAAACTCGACTTCGCCGCCGCGGGCGAACAGGCCACCACCCTGCGCCTGCCCGCCGGGATGCTCGCCGCCGCCTCGCTGGACCTGCTGGTCAGCGGCGTGGGCAGCGGTGACCTCACGCTCAAGCTCGACATCGGCGCGGACGGCTCCTGGGAGGCTGACCAAACGCAGGCCGTGAACGACGCCGGCACTTTCCCCATCAGCAACCTGGCCGCCGCCTTCAACCGCTACTGGCAAGCGCAGGGCGCGCCGGTCAGCGGCAGTTTGGATCTGCCGGTCAAGGTGGCGCTCTCCAGACCGGGCCAAGCCCTGCTCACCAACCTGCAACTGAACACCGCCGGCAGCACACGAAGCTATCTGCGCACGCCTATCCGCCGCTATACTCAGTTCAACTTGGCGTTGCAGGTGGATGGCAGCGGCAGCAGCCCGCTCGCCATAGCGGTCGATGTCGGCAACAATGGCACGCTCGACTGGTCCGGCACGCGCGCCGCCAGCCTGCCGCTGCGGCTGCTCACCGGCGACTTAAGCGCAGCGGTCAATGCCTATCTGGATCCATTCCGCGATGACCTTAGCATTGGCGACGAGCTCGACGTGCCCATTCGCATCCATGTCGCGCCCGACCGGCCCGTGAGCTTGCTAGACTATACGGGAACCGACCTGCCCGCCGTGGATCTAGCAGCGCAGCCGCCGCAGGTCAACGGCCCCACCTTGGCCGCCGTTGCCGATACAGCGGCAGGCCCCAGCTATTCCGAAGGTGCGACGCTGCAGGTGCAGACCACGGTACAGAACGCCGGCAGCCGTCCCAGCGGCCCCTTCACGGTGGCCTTCTTTGCCGGTGTGCCCGGCTGGGGCGACTGGTACATCGGCAGCGCCTTTGTGCCGAATCTCTTCCCAGGGAGGAGCGTCCAGGTGGGCACAAGCTGGAACACGCTCGGCTTTGGCGGAACGACGCCGGTCAAGGCAACCGTCAACCCCTACGGGCGAACCGGCGAGACCTCGCTGACCAACAACAGCGGCAGCGTCATGGTCAATATCGTGCCGCAGCCACAGCCGCCCACCGCCGCCTTCAGTGCTACGCCCCTCAGCGGGCGAGTGAGCCTCACCGTCCAGTTTACCGACGCCTCGACCTCGCCGCTGCCCATGACCTCGTGGCTGTGGGACTTTGGCGACGGCACGACAAGCACGCAGCAGCATCCCACGCACATCTATAACCGAGCGGGCGTCTACACCGTCAAGCTCACAGTCGCCAATCGCTCCGGCAGCGACGACGAGGCTAAGAGCGGCTACATCACCGTGACCGCCGCGCCAGCGGGAGTGGTGGCCGATTTCAGCGCCACCCCCACACGCGGCATCGCGCCGTTGAACGTGGCCTTCCAAGACCTCTCCAGCGGACCGCTGACCGGCTGGCAGTGGGACTTCGGCGACAATGGTACAGCGAGCGAGCGCAACCCAGAACACACATATACAACGCCCGGCGTCTACACGGTCAAGCTGACCGTGAGCAGCGCATCGGGATCGAACAACAAGACACGCACCGGCTTTATCACAGTTGACCCCAAGCAGGTGCAGACGATCACCTTTGACCCACTGCCCAACCGCACGTTGGGCGATCCGCCGTTTGCGCTCAGCGCCACGGCGTCGTCGGGGCTGCCGGTCCGTTTTGGCAGCGACACCCCAGCCATCTGCGCTGTCGCCGGCGCAACGGCGACACTGCTGGCCGTGGGCCAGTGCAGCATCACCGCCACGCAAGCGGGTAATGCAGACTATCTGCCGGCAGAGGCGGTCACCGCCACCTTCCGCATCTTGCCGGCGGCGGGCGAGCTGCGCTACCGCATCTACTTGCCCGAGGTAGTGCAGTAAGGGGGTGAGGGGGACAGCCGAAGTCCAGCTATCTCCCTCCCCATCGCTACCCAGGTAGAAACCGGAGACAAGCAGTTCACCTATGTGGGGACCGATACCCGCAGCGCCCCTGGCGGCTGGTCGTCCACACCCCTGTCCCTGTAATCTATCACGTTTTCGGCGCTTCCCAGGGTTTGTAAAGCTGCCCACAGCCCTCTATAATCGCAAAGTTGCCCAATTGCATTGGCCAACATCCTTCGACCCCACACCGCCACCGGCGTCTGTGCAGGGTTTCTCTGGGCTGTAGATGGAGCGTATCGATGGAAGCGTTGCATATCGCAAGTATTTTTCTCTGGATCGCCATCATCTTGCTGGCCGCGCGTGCGGCCCTGCTCTTGGAGCGCGTCGGCCAGCCACCTGTCCTGGGTGAACTGCTGGTGGGGGTTGCGCTGGGCAACCTGGGGCTGATCGGGCTAAATCTAGCCGAACCCATCCTGAAGAACGAAATCATCGCCTTCTTGGCCGAGCTCGGCGTGGTCATCCTGCTCTTTCAGGTAGGTCTCGAATCCAACATCAAAGAGATGCGCGGGGTTGGGGTGCGCGCCTTTTTGGTGGCCTGCGTGGGGGTTATCGTCCCGTTTGCGCTCGGCACCTATGTCGTCGGCCCCTGGCTGCTGCCCGGCCTGGGGTTCAACGCCTATCTCTTTTTGGGCGCGACGCTGACTGCGACCTCCGTCGGCATTACGGCGCGCGTCTTTCAAGACCTGGGGATCATCCACTCGCCAGAGGCCAAGATCGTGCTGGGCGCAGCCGTCATCGACGACGTGCTCGGCCTGATCATCCTGGCCGTCGTCTCGGCGATCGTCACTGCCGGCAGCGTCAGCCCGCTAGACATCGGCTGGATCACCGCCAAAGCGATCGCTTTTCTGGTCGGGGCCATCGTGCTGGGGCAGATGCTGGCCCCGCTGCTTGGGCGCGGGCTGTCGGCCATCCACACCGGGCATGGGATGAAGTTCACCGCGGCCATTGCCTTCTGTCTCGTCATGGCCTATCTGGCCGATCTCATCGGGCTGGCTCCAATTATCGGGAGTTTCGCCGCCGGCCTGGTCCTCGACCCGGTACACTTCCGCCATTTCAAAGACCCGCAGGTCGTCCAAGATGTGCGCGGCTATGCGGAGACCGCACCTGCCTCGAAGAAACGAACGCTGCTCTCCATCCTCGATCACCACGCCGAACGCCACGTCGAAGATCTGATCGAGCCGCTGGGCTGGTTCCTCGTACCGCTCTTCTTCGTGCTGACCGGCATGAATGTGCAGTTGGAGCCGCTCTTCAACCCCCAAGTCCTGGGCGTCGCACTCGCCGTCACCGCCGTGGCCTTCATCGGCAAAGCTGCGGCGGGCCTGGTGGCAGGTCCGGTCGACAAAAGCATGGTGGGTTGGGGCATGGTGCCGCGCGGGGAAGTCGGCTTGATCTTTGCGGCCACCGGCCAAGCCTTGGGCATCGTCAGCGACGAGCTTTTCAGCGTCATCGTGATCGTCGTGATCCTCAGCACGCTGGCCACACCGCCGATCTTGACCGCCATCGCACGGCGCAACCACATCGCAGAGACGGCGCAGGCAACCTAGATCACATCACCCTGGCGCAGCGCCGCCGCCCAGGCGTGGAACAACCCCGGCAGGCCAAACCAGACCAGCAGCGCCTCGATGCCGGGTGGGCTATAGCGAGTCAGGATGGCGCTGTGCAAGCCATAGAACAATCCCCCCCACGCCGCGGCCAGCGCCATCAACATACCCGCCCACGCCAAACGCGACTTGGGCCACACACCCCACCATGCCAGCAGACCATGCAGCAATCCCCCGACCGCCCACCCGGCCACGACGTATGCGCCGCACAGCACCACCACCAGCACAATCCCCAAGAGCGCCGCATTGGCCCCGCTGATGACGGCATGGCCCAGTTCGGGGCGGGCGGCGAGCTTCGCCGCAGACACCTGCATCCACAGTGCCACGCGGCCGGCGCTCCACAGCAGACAGGGCAGCGCGAACAGGGCGATCCATACCGGGCGGAAGGCCGCCACCACGCCGCGCCGGCCCCAGCCGGCATCAAAATGAGGCCAACGGATAGGGTGCAAGGTCATGGCGTCGCCTCCTTCTCGCTGAGTCCCATGTGGCAAAGGCCGCTGCCGAAATTCGACACGGCGAACAGGATCATTTGGCCCCGCAGAACGGATAAGCCGGCGCTTCACCTTCTAGTATACTCCGCTTCCTCCGCTGCGACACAGCCAAATGTCCTCGTTCCTCCAGGACGTACCTCCTGTCTCACACGCACGGCGCTTGACCTGCGTTTCTCGTTTTGTGCTGTGCGCCGCGGCGCGGCCAAGGCCCGTCCTGGGATCCCGGCGTTTGGCCGCGCGGATGCCTCTGGGCTATAGTAGCGATCACATGCGACGGCTTGTCTTTGTCCTCACCCTGGCGCTTGTGCTGCTGGCAAGCTATACCATCCAGGCCGGACGCCGGCCTGATGTCCGGCTGATCAGTTTGGCGGTGCGCGCCACGGTCTTTGCCATGCCCACCCCCACCGCGCACATCGTCGAGGTGACGCGTATCGTCGAGGTCACGCGCATCGTCGAAGTGACGCGCTGGCGCGAGGCTGCCCCCACGCCGACCCCCGCAGCTACCACCACCCTGACGCCAACCGATACCCCTGTCGCGGCCGAGTACAGCGCCATCCCGGTCGGCGGGCCGGCCACGGATCGGCCCGACAGCCTGCACGGCGACCTCAACCTGGCCCTGCGCGGCTATGTGCCCTTCGACGCCGCGCTCAGCCTGGTCGATATCAACGGGCCGGCGGACGGCGACGCGCCACAATTGGCCGCGGTGGTGGGCGGCCGCGCCCCGGTCTTCACCCGCGCCTACCGCGTGCGCGACTGGAATTGGAGCTGCGGCGGCGATGGCTGCCGCGGCGACGAGCTTCAGAATGTAGAGGTCTCGCTGCTTGCCATCCAGACCACGCCGGGCGAAACGCTGCGCATCCCCGCACGCGGCGCGGAGATCTACGGCGGCGGCTTCAAGGCGCTTGTCGTCTATGCCGATCCGCAGCGCCTCACCCTGGTCTACACGCGTGAGGACAACGTCGCCAACGGCTACAGCGTCCACCTAGAGGACTTCTGCGTGGACCCTAACCTGCTGGCAGCCTATCAGGCGGGCAACGCAAGCGGGCGCGGCTCACTGCCCGGTCTGCACAACGGCGACCCGGTCGGCACAGCCCGTTATGGTCAAGTCCTGGTCGCGGTGCGCGACCGCGGCTCCTTCACAGACCCGCGCTCGCGCAAAGATTGGTGGCGCGGCTACTAATACAGCTCCTAACACAGCCATGCAGCCGCCCTCCGGATATGCGGCAGAGGCCAGGGGAGCGATCCCCTGGCCTCTGCCCAAACGCCCGCCGCAACGGTTCAAAATCAGGCCAAATCCTATTCAAACACGGTCTATTCAAACACAGTCGCTGCTTGGTCGATAAACTCCTGCGGGAGTTCCAACCCTTGCTCGCTCGCCGCAGCCAGGTTGACGGCCAAACTGCCCTTGCGCTGCCGTTCGATGGGCGTGGCCGCGATGTCCAGTTCGCCCTTCAAAATCCCCACCGCCAGCGCGCCGGTGTCCAGACCGTCCTGGTAGTAATCCAGGCCCAAGGCCACCGCAGCGCCGCGCTGGGCGCTCGACGGGTCGTTGGCAAAGAGCGGAATATCGTTGTCGTTCGCCACCTTCACCAACGCCTCCAACCCCGCCACTACTGTGCTATCGGTGCTGACGAAGAACGCCTCCACCCCGCGCGAGACCAGCGCTTCGGCGGCGGTCTGCACCTCGCTGCTGTTGCTGATCGTCGTCACCTCCAGCGCCAGCCCCAGCTTTTCCGCTTCGGGCATGGCGATCTCCGTGTTGACCACCGAGTTAGCCTCCGCCGGGTTATAGATATAGCCGACAGTCTGGATGCCGGGGATCAACTGTGGGATCAGCGCCAGCGCGTCTTCCACCGGGGCCAAGGCCTGGATGCCGATCACCCAGCTCGGATGGTCGTCGGGGGCAGTGGCAAACCCCGCGGCATAGGGGCTGGTCACCGCGTTAAAGACGATCGGCGGCCCCTCCTGGTCCTTGGTCACATTATACGCCGCCTGCGTCGCCGGGGTGCTGGTCGTCACCATCAGGTCCACCCCTTCGTCTACAAACTGCTGGGCAATGGTCGTCAACGTGGGGATATCCCCTTCGGCGTTGGCTTCGATCAGCCGCACTGTCTCGCCGTCGATATACCCCGCTTCGGCCAACGCATCCTTCACGCCCTGCTGCTCGGCGTCCAGCGCCGGATGGCTGACCAGCTTGACCAGCCCGACGACCGGGAGTTCCTCCGGCGCGGCCTCCTCGGCAGTATCTTCTCCGGCAGCGGCTTCTTCGGCGGGCGCGGCAGTGGCTTCGGCCTCTGCTGCCGCTTCCTCGGCTGGAGCCGCGGTCGCCGCTGCCGGTGCAGCGGGCGCAGACTCCGCTGGGGCAGGCGCAGCCGGGGCCGCGCAGCCGCTCACCAGCGCCAGGATCACCAACGCTGCCCAGAGCCACCGCCCCTGCATCCCTCGCTTCCGCACCTGCCACGCTTCCATCTGCCGTCCCTGCGACTGTCGCATATCCTCCTCCTTCGATCTCTGCTGGGGAATTGAGATTTGAAGCCGGCGCAACGGCCCGGCCTATACCGGCGAGCACACGGGGCCAGACGCACTGGGCCAAATGCACTGGGCCGAGCGTGCTAGGCCAATAAGAGTTCATCGTCCGCCAGTTCCGCATGGCGTACTTGCGTGAACTGATCCACCAGGTCTTGCACCGACATCGAGGCGCGCTCCCGCGCCGACAGGTCGAGCACGATCTGCCCCCCGTCCATCATCAGGGTGCGGTCGCCGGTGGTCAGCGCCTGCTGCATATTGTGTGTGATCATCAAAGTCGTCAACTGCTGCTGCGCCACCAGCGTGCGCGTCAATTCCAGGATCTTCTGCGCCGTGCCGGGGTCCAGCGCCGCCGTATGCTCGTCCAGCAGGAGCAGGAGGGGCTGGGTCATCGTCGCCATGAGCAGCGTCAACGCCTGGCGCTGGCCGCCGCTGAGCAGCGCCACCTTGGCATCTAGCCGGTTCTCCAGGCCCAGCCCCA
>QEUY01000355.1 GCA_003577365.1 Chloroflexota bacterium
TTATATCGTGTCCGTACGTGTAACAGTTTCGCTTATGCCAACTCCACCAACTGCGCGCCAGGCCCCGCCGGGCTGGTATAGACCTCCGGCCAGATGTTGGTCGCCTTGGGATAGCGATCATAGATGGCGCCGGCCACGGCCTGTTCGCGGCCTGGGCGCACCAGGGCCACGGCACAGCCGCCAAAGCCCGCGCCCGTCAAGCGCGCCCCATAGCAACCGTCCACGCTGCGCATCGCCTCGACCATGGCGTCGAGCGCCGGGCTGCTCACGGCATAGTCGTCGCGCAGGCTGGCGTGGCTGGCATCCATCAGCCGCCCGACCTCGGCCAGGTCGTCGCGCTCCAGCGCGGCCACAGTCGCCAAAACGCGCTCATTTTCGGCCACCACATGGCGGCAGCGGCGGTAGACGGTGGGGTCCATCAGCGTCTTGTGTTTTTCCAACTGGGCGCTGGTCACGTCGCGCAGGGCGCGGATGCCGGGCAGCACGCGCTGCAGCGCGGCCACGCCTGCTTCACATTGGCTGCGCCGTTCATTATAGGCGCTGCTTGCCAGCGAACGGCTGGCCTTGGTGTTGCCGATCACCAGCGCGCCTTGGCTGGGGAAGGGGACCAGCTGATACTCCAGGCTGCGGCAGTCGATCAGCAAGGCATGGCCCTCTTCGCCCAACATGCTGATAAACTGATCCATGATGCCGCAGTTGACGCCGACAAACTGGTTTTCGGCGCGCTGCGCGGCGCGGGCGATCTGCACCCCATCCAGCGCGCCGGTCAGATCGGAGGCGGCCAAAAAGGCGGTGGCGGTGGCGATCTCCAGCGCGGCTGAACTGCTCAACCCGCTGGCGCGCGGCACATTGCCGCTGATCAGCCCGTCGAAACCGCGCAGCGCCAGCCCCTGCTCCGCCAGTACCCAGGCGATCCCCTGGACATAGTTGGCCCACAGGACATCCTTATCATAGGCCAGCGCATCCAAGTCAAACTCATACCAACCGTCATATTCCAGCGAATAGAGGCGCACCCGGCGGTCGCTGCGCGGGCGCAGCAGGACACGGATATCGCGCTTGATGGCGACAGGCAGCACAAAGCCGTCGTTATAGTCGGTGTGCTCACCGATCAGGTTGACACGCCCCGGCCCAATCGCCATCAGCGTGGGCGTCGTCGCAAAGCGGCGTCGAAATTCCGCAGTCAGTTCCTGGGTGCGTTGGTCGGTCATGTCCCCACAGTCCTTTGTCAGTGGTCAGTAGTCTGTAGTCAGCTAGCAGTAGCCAGAGAATTCACCGCAAAGTCGCAAAGGGCACAAAGAAGAAGGGAGTAGGGGGTAGGGATCAGAGTCTGCTCCCTAACATCTACCCCCTATTTCCTCTCTCCTCTGGCCTTTGCGTGCTCTGCGCCTTTGCGGTGAACCCTTTCTGAACACGCCATACAGGTTGAGATTTCCTTCCTTGCCGTCGGCGTAGAAGTGATCCACCCAGCGTAGCCCGGCGGCCTCCGCCAGCCACTGCATCTCGGCGTGGTCGATCTGATGGACATAGCGCACGGCGCTGACCCCCTGCGCCCAGGGCAGCAGCGCGTCGCCCGGCTCCACCTGGTCAGCCGACAGCCCGGCGCTCTCCCAAGGGATTAGCTTGGCCGTAAAGCGCGGGCTGGTCAAAAACTGCCAGGCCGACAACACGACCCAGCCGTCGCCGGCAACCAGCCGCGCCAGGTCACAGACCACGGCGGCGCGCAGGTCAAAGCTGGGCAGATGCTGCAGCGTCGCCAGGCAGACCACCGCATCAAAGACGGGGGCCGGGTCGCCCAGGCCGTCGGCCCAGCCTGCCGTCGCCAGGTCGGCCTGCACAAAGCGGGTCCGCACATGCGCTAGGCCGGCGCAGTGTTCACGCGCCAAGGCCAGCAGGCGCGGGCCGGCATCTACCCCCACATAGTCGACCGGCGTGCCGCGGCTGTCCAGCATCTCGGCCAGCCGCCCATTGCCACAGCCGATATCGGCCAGGCGCAGCGGGTGACCGGCGTCGCCGTGCGGCAGCAGTTCCAGCAAGCGACGTTTGCCGGGAGGCCAGACGCGCCGCGTCTGGTCAAAGGGTTCGGCCACCGCGGCATAGAAAGCGCGGTTGATCGCCAACAAGCGCGTCCGCGTGGTCGGGTCCATGATCCGCTCAGCCCCATACGCCAAACTCCCCATGCAGGGTATGGTATACTAGGGCCTGCTGAAGTGCAATTGGCAGATTGAAACATACAATCCTGCCCAATCACAGGCCAGCCCACTAAAGTTCGTGACGGCCTGGCGGCAGAATCCAACGCGATGAAACGTGTCCTATCCTTAGAAGAGATCCCCGCCGACGTGCGGGTGAAGGGAGAAGCCTGGCAGCGCAAGCGTGGCGGGTTTGACCCTCGCCAGCACAGCGGCCCGCTCTACGCCATCTTCCAGGCGATCCTGCAAGTGCCGGAGGAGGAGTGGAACCCCACCCGCAGCCTGCGCGCCATCCTCAGCCGCCACCCCAAAGAGGGCAAAGGCTTTTACTCCAAACCAGACCTGGTGGCAGGCTATCGCCATCTGGTGGCCGAAGGCGACCTGGAGGCCGACCCGCTGCTGATGAAGCGCATCCGTATGAAACCGATGCGCACGCAGAGCGGCGTCGCGCCCGTTACGGTGTTGACCGCGCCCGCGGGCTGTCCGGGCAAATGCATCTTCTGCCCCGACGACTGGCGCATGCCCAAGAGCTATCTCTACGACGAGCCGGGCTGCCAGCGCGCCGAGCGCGACGGTTTTGACCCCTATCGCCAAACTTTGGGCCGCATCCGCGCCTTTGAGAGCATCGGCCACGACGCGGGCAAGGTGGAACTGCTGATCTTGGGCGGGACCTGGAGCGCCTACAGCCGCGACTATCGCGAATGGTTTGTGCGCCGCTGTTTTGACGCCATGAACGCTGCGGGCGATCCTGCGCTGGGCGAGGCGGCCACGCTGGCCGAAGCGCAGGCGCGTAACGTGCAGGCCGTCCACCGCAACGTGGGGCTGGTGGTGGAAACGCGGCCCGACTGGGTAACGCCCGATGAGATCCGCCATCTGCGCCGCCTGGGCGTGACCAAGGTGCAGATCGGCGTGCAGAGCCTCGACGACGAGATTCTGGCGCTCAACCGGCGCGGGCATGACGTGGCCGCGGTGCGCCGGGCGTTGGGGCTGCTGCGGACGGCGGGCTTCAAACTGCACCTGCACTGGATGCCCAACCTCTATGGCGCGACGCCGGACAAAGACCGCGCCGACTTTGCGCGCTTTTTCAGTGACCCGGCGATCCGCCCCGACGAACTCAAGATCTACCCCTGTTCGCTGATCGCAGGCACGGAGCTATACACGCGCTGGCAGGAAGGCGACTATACGCCCTATACGCTCGACGAACTGGTGGCGCTGCTGGCCGATGTCAAGCCGACGATCCCGCCCTACACACGCGTCAACCGCCTCTTTCGCGACATCCCAGCGCACCACATCCAGGCCGGGGTCACGGCCAGCAACCTGCGTGAAGTGGTGCATGCCGAACTGGCGCGGCGCGGGCAACGCTGCGGCTGCATCCGCTGCCGTGAGGTCAAAGGGCGCAGCGTGGCCGCGCATGAGGTGACGCTCCAGGTCCACAGCTATGAGACCGATCTGACGCGCGAGCATTTTCTGCACTTTGTCACCAACGCCGCCCATCCCGAACCGGGGTTGATCGCGGGGTTCCTGCGGCTCAGCCTGCCGCTTGCGCCCGGCGCGGGCAGCCGCGCCTTTTTGGACGAGATCGCCGAGAGCGCGCTGATCCGCGAGGTGCATGTCTACGGCCCGGCGCTGGGCATCGACGCCGAGAGCAGCGGCGGCGAGGCGCAGCACACCGGTCTGGGCACGCGCCTGCTCGACGCGGCGCGGCGCATCAGCCGCGAGGCCGGCTTCCGCCGCATCAGCGTGATCGCCGCTACCGGCACGCGCGCCTACTACGCCGCCCGCGGGTTTGAACAGGGCGAGCTATACATGAACGGCGCGTGCTGAGATTCCCATCCTAGCCACCTGACCAGGGCGTAGACTGGTCACTTGCCCGGTGCGTTCCTCCCTGGGATGGACTAGCGTAAAAATCAGCATCGTTTGGGCAGTACACAACAGCACACTTGGAATGAGGGCGGCGGGTGGTCTACGCACTGCCCCTTTTTTGTTGCCCCCTTCCTCCCTCACCACCCCTTCACCCTAAGGAGGCTGTATGCCCACCCCAGAGCAAATCCTCAGCGGTTTGAGCGCCATCGCCAACCGGTGGCAGATCGTTGCGATTGCGTGGCATGTCTATTTTGCGGTGCTGATCGGCGGCTTGGCGCTGGGCGTGCGCCCCTCCAAGCGCGTGGCAGGCGTCCTGCTGGCCCTGCCGCTGATCTCGGTCGGCGTCTTTGCCTGGCTTTCGGCCAATCCGTTTAACGGCATCCTGTTTGGCTTGGCCGCCGTTGCCCTGCTGTGGATCGCGGCCCGTCTGCCCCAAGAGCGCATCCAGATCGCGCCCTCCTGGTTGGCAGGCATCGGCGTGCTGTTGTTTGTCTTTGGCTGGGTCTACCCCCATTTCTTGCAGACCGCGTCATGGATGCCCTATCTATATGCTGCGCCCACGGGTCTAGTCCCGTGCCCGACGCTCTCGATTGTCATCGGGCTGAGCCTGATCGTGGGCGATTTTGAGTCGCGCAGTTGGTCGCTGGTGCTGGGCGGCATGGGGCTGTTCTATGGTCTCTTTGGCGCGCTGCGGCTTGGGGTAATGATAGACCTGGTGCTCCTGGTGGGCGCGCTGCTGGCCCTGCTGGTGGCCTCCATGCCCAAGACAGGCGCCCCCAGACAGGCGCTTGTCCACTAGGTAGTGTCTGCAAATTATCATTCCGAACCCTCCTGGGTGAGGAATCTCTCTGGCAGCGCACCCAGTGTAGAGAGATTCCTCCTCGCAGACTCGTCGGAATGACATACCATGTGCAACTTTGCAGACAGAGCCTAGTACTACAGTTGTAATTGAGTCGTGAGGTTCAGTCGGCGCTGATAGTGATGATGTTGGGCCACGGCTTGGTGGTGACGCCGCCAGTACGACCACG
>QEUY01000356.1 GCA_003577365.1 Chloroflexota bacterium
GACCCAAGCGAACGTGTACCAGATGTGACTTGCCTCAGGTTCAACATTCACTCGTCCCAGGTAAAGATGCCGGGTGGAACCGGGATATACTGCACGCGCATTGCCGTTTTTGCTTGAGACTAGCGAACGAAAGGCGCACCCTGAAAGGTTTCCCTAGACTAGGGGCATTTCTGCCTTGTAATCAATCTTGCCATAAAGCCGCTGATCAATTCGTGCCATCCCCAGACGGTCAAGCGCTTCACGGGTGATGTCTTCTCCAATATCTTGCGCCAGACCCGGCTCATTTTGGATAGAGCAGCATCTGGGTGCAGCGAAAGAGGGCCAAGGTACGTTCGTCGTCATCGACCACGGTCGCGTCCCAGACCTGGGTGCGGCGACCGCCGTGGACGAGGGTCGCTGTGGCGCGCAGCCGCCCGGAGGTGGCGGTGCGGAGAAAGTTGCTTTTCAGTTCGATGGTGGTGAAGTTGTGCGCGCCTTCCGGCAGGCTGGCAAGACAGCCAAAGCCGCAGGCCGTATCGGCGAGCGTCACCACGGTCCCCGCATGGAGATAGCCGTTAGCGGCCAAATGATGGGGGCGGATCGTCACCTGCATGGTGCAGACCGCCTTGTAGACGAGCGTTGAGGCGTGTATACAGCTCGGATGGTGTGGCGGCGACCGGCGTATCCGCCTGGGTTGCGTGTGACTGATCCATAACGTCGTCATATTACAATACCGTATTTCACCGGCGCGAGCAAACTATCGCGGCGCAAGTCGGGCATGACCTGCTCTACGGCATTCACGCCGACGCGTGTATAATGCGGCGGTAAGATCGAGGGCCGCGCCGGCGCGCCGGCGCGGGGAATGAGGAAGACGGACACGCGTGATGGAACTGCACGAATATCCACGGCCGGCCAACGACACCGGCATCGGCGTCCATTGGACGGCGGGCTTTGCCTCGGCCATCGGCATCGGCAGGATCCGCGACCATTGGCTCCCCGAAATGAAGGCCATGGGCATCAAGTGGGTCAAGATCTTTAACCACGACGGGGCCATCGACTTCGCCGAACTGCTGCTCTCCGAAGGCATCATGCCGTGCCCGCCAACGGCATCGACCTGGTGGTGGAGAACACCATCGCCAACATGGAGTTGATCCTGGAGCGGGGCGGGATGCCGGGCATTCCCGCGGTCGCCAACGGCAGCCGCTGGGACCTGGTCGGCAAGATCGTGGCACGCGGGCGCAAGGACCTTTTCAACGGCCCGGTCTGGCACGCCATCCACAACTATGGGCGCAACCGCCCGCTCGACTATCCCTACGACAGCGGCAACCAGGAGGGCAGCCCCTACACGCAGCGCTTTTACCAGGCGATTGCGGGCGAGAGTTGGGGCGAAGATGCCTGGCGCGGGCGCTCGCTGCAGGTGGTCAACAAACTGCGGCTGGAACGCTGCAACCCCGGCGCGACGGTCATGGACGACCACGCCTGCTGGCTGGCCTATGAGTTTTTTGACGCGCGCAACCGCCGCCACTTGGGGCGCAGCATCCCGATCCTCTCCACTGAATGCGGCTATCTGGTGGGCGAGGATGTCGACCCGCGCTACCCTGCCACCACGCCCGACCTGCACCTGGCGCAGACGTTGGAAGCCTGCCGCATCATGATGGGGTCGAGCAGCCGCTATCAGCCCGCGCCCGACTACTATTTCGCCAGCGCCTTTTGGCTGTTGGGCAACGCGGTCTTGGGCAGCACCAGCACCTGGTGCGAGCATCACGCCTGGGTGAGCGAGCGCTGGCCGGGTGGCGCGCTGCCGATCGTGCGCGCGCTCAAGGCTGAGCCAAAGGTCGTGCGCCGCTGGCAGGGCGCGACTCCGGTGGGGACGCGCGCCACGCTGCACGGCACAGTGCTGCACGCGGGCGACCGGCGCACGGTGATCTTGGAAAAGGGCGGCGCCGAGGTGGCGCGCACCGTGCTGGACGCCAACAGCCGCTATGTGCTCCCGGATCTGCTGCCGGGCAACTACACGCTGCGCGTCGACGGCGCGCTGGTGGAGCAGGCCGTCAGCCTGCTGCCCGGCCAAGAGGACGCTGCCGTCAATCTGGACCTGGCCGAGTCGATCAACCCCGCCAGCGGCAGCACGCTGGGCGGCCAGGTGCGTGGCGGCGCGGGCGCGGTTGTCATGCTGCTGCGTACCAGCGACGGCGAAGAGTGGGTCACCATGGCCAAGGACGACGGCTCGTTTCGTTTTGTCGACCTGCCGCCGGGGACCTACAACGTGCGTGTGCAAGGGAGCGGCAGCCATCTGGAAGGAATTACGCTCGACGGGCGCAACCGCCGCCAGGTGGAGCTGGCGACGACGGGCTGGGGCTATACGGTGCGCCCGCTGGAGGGACCGCCCGCCCAGCCGGGCATGATCTACTGCGCCGTCGACGGCTACCTGAATCTGCCCGTGCAGGCATTTGGCGATGAATGGAGCAGCGCCCAGGCGCGCACCGGCACTGCGCCGGAGATCGGTGAGTTCGCCTGCGCCATTGGGCCGGTGGAGCCGGGCTATTACGGGGTGACGGTGGACGGGCTGATGGACAGCGAGGGCCGTTTGGTCAAGCTGGATGCCTATGTCCAGACCGACCGGCGTAGCGCCGTCTATGTGGAGTTTGTCTACAGCGGCGTGACGCCTCCGCCCGACGCGCTGCCGCGCACCTCCAGCATCCGCGGGCGCGTGATCGGCGGCTGCACCCCCGACCGGCCCCTGTACATCTGGCTGTTCGACGACCAGGCCAACCGCCAAGAGCAGCGCGTGGGGCCGGACTGCACATTTGTTTTTGAGGGATTAGGCCGCGGCCTCTATGCCGTGCAGATCGTCGGCTATGCCGATGTGGCGAGCCGTTCCGACATTGCGCTCGACGGCAAGAACACGGTGGAGATTGAGCTGTTTGTACCGCTCGGCGCACACCCCCAGCCGGCGATCGACGGCCAAGCAGGACAGAGCGTGATCGTCGGCGCCGCGCCCGACGCGGCAGGGCGACCGGCCAAACTGGTCGACTCGGTGGGCAACGAAGTGCGCCAGTTGGTCAGCGCCGACAACACCTTCTGTTTTGAGGGGCTGGCCGCGGGGGTCTATACCCTGAGCGTCGAAGGCGGCTATGTCCAATCGGAACTCACCCTGGATGGCAGCAATGCACTGGAGGTGATCTTTCAGCCGTTAGTCGCCACTTGGGAGGTCACGGTCAGCCCGGCGGGGTCTATGCCCGGCTACAGCGTCGTGCGTGTGGAGGTGGAAGGCATGCGCGGGCTGCCGGTCTATATTTGGAAAGAGGACTGGGAGGGCATGATGCGCCGTACGGGCAGCAAGCCCGAATACGGCGAGTGTTCCGCCGAGTTTAGCCCGCTGGGACCCGGCCATTATATGCTGGAGCCGGAAGGGCTGGGCGTTTGGGCCGATGTGCAGTTGACCGGGCTGGAGGTGGTCTGGGTCGACTTCCGGCGCAAGGGCGTGCCGACCAGCCCGCATGTAGTGCGGCCATGGCAGCGGCCTGCCGGCGACCAGCGCCCGGCCTCTGCGCCCGACGCCTGGGAGCCAGGCGGGTTTGACGACGAATGGGCAGGTGACGAATGGGCGGGTGAATCGCCGCCCTTTGAGCCGGAGGCCGAGCGTGCATGGCTCCCAGCCGATGCGCCGGCGGATGTTGCTTCTGATGCTCCCTCTTCCGCCGAGCCCTCGTTCGACGAGCCGGCGTTGGGCCAGGCGTCGAGCGAGACTGCCCCTTTTGAAGAAGCCGGTGAAGAAGCCGGTGTGGAAGAACCGCCCGCCGAAGCACTTTCGTTTGAGGCGGACTCTGCCGATGTGGGCACGGTCGAGACAGGCGCGGCGATGACAGCCGTGACCGGCGCCGCCGCGCCTGACACTGGCGCAGCCGGCGCCGCCGCGGCCCCGCCCTATCTGCTCCTGGTCGATGCGTTGACCGATTTGGCCGACCAGATCGCGCTCCTGCGCTTTGTGGCGCAGGTGCAGCCGGTGATCGTGGCGCGCCTGGAAGAGGCGCTGGACGCCGACTATGTGATCCTGTTGGGCCGCAGCCCCGCCGCCGACGAAGCCGAGCAGCGGCTCAACGCGCTGGGCATCGCCTATGAACGGGTCAGTGGGCGTCCTGCCGAAGTCTTTGCCGGCGACGGCGCACTCGACCTGGACTAGACGGCCGCGCCCTCCTCCGCCTGCTCAACCGTCTATCGACTGCACGGCTCCCCTGTCTACCTGCGCTGCTGCCGGCGAAACCCGCGGCCAACCGGGCTGAAAACTCATGCTTTGCATGGGTCTGAAACCGGTGTATGATGGAGATGTTCATCTGCCTTCACCCGCTTACCCAGGCCGGATAGGAACGGTCAGCGACCCGACACCGAGAGTGACAGCCAGAATCGACGGCAGCAGCAGATAGGGATATTGGTAAGCACTTGCACTGTCCCTCTCTTGGCTTTAATCTATCCTCTGGCGGAGGGTTCTTCGCATTTGCCCCACAAAATCCGGTTTCACACTCTATTAAAGGAGGCATTCCATGAATCGGAAGCTGTATGCGATGCTGGGTCTGCTATTGATCCTGAGCTTAGCATTGGCCGGCTGCCCTGCCCCTGCGCCGGGCGGAGGGGCCGAACAACCGGCTGCTGCAACGCCTGCAGAAGGAGCCGCTGCCGGCGCGGAAGCCACCCCCGCCGAGGGAGCCGCAGCCCCTGCGGAGGGCGTGGTGGTGCGCGCTATGCTGGGAGCCGTCAGCCGCGACTTTGACACGGCTGCCGTGGAGTATTGCGCCAAGGAGACCGGCTACCAGATTGAGGTCGTCAATGGCCCTGACAGCGCCACCGACCGCCTGGCGCTCTATTTGCAGTTCTTTGGGGCGCAGTCTCCCGACATCGACATCATGCAGACCGACGTGATCTGGCCCGGCATCTTGGCCGAGCACCTGGTCGACCTGACGCCTTATGTCGGCGACGCGATCGGCGACTACTTCCCGGCCATCATCCAGAACAACACGGTCGACGGCGCGCTGGTCGGCATCCCTTGGTTTACCGATGCCGGCCTGCTCTACTATCGCACCGACCTGCTGGAGAAGTATGGGTATGATGCGCCGCCCACGACCTGGGCTGAGCTGGAGGAGATGGCGACCGCCATCCAGGAGGGGGAGCGCGCCGAGGGCAACCCCGATTTCTGGGGTTATGTCTGGCAGGGCGCGGCCTATGAGGGCCTGACCTGTGACGCCCTGGAGTGGCAGGTCAGTTGGGGTGGCGGCCAGATCGTGGAGCCGGACGGCACGATCAGCATCAACAATGAGCAGGCGGCTGCCTCGTTCGACATGGCTGCCGGCTGGGTGGATCGCATCAGCCCGCCCGGCGTGGTCAGCTATATGGAAGAGGACGCCCGCGGCGTGTGGCAGGCCGGCAACGCCGCCTTTATGCGCAACTGGCCCTATGCCTATGCCCTGGGCAATGCCGAAGACAGCGTGATCAAGGACAAATTTGGCGTGGTGCCGCTGCCCAAAGGCGAAGGCCCCGATGCCCGCAACGCCGATACGCTGGGCGGCTGGCAAATGGCCGTGAGCCGTTACAGCAGCAATGTCGATGCAGCCGCCCAGCAAGGCGAGAAGCGCTAGAGGTAGGAGACTCTGCCGCATGCCTGAGAGTCTTGCGCAGCAAGGTTAACGACAGGTTACCGCTGCGGCAGGGCGTTGCCCCGGACCAGGCGCGGCCAAAACAAAAAGGGGAGCGCGACGCGCTCCCCTTCGTAGACCTGCCTGTGGCCGGGATCAGGCGAAGCTGTAGCGCACCGTCTGACGGCGCTGGCGACGGATCGCAGCGCCGATGACGCCGAAGCCGAGGATCATCATCGCCCAGGTCGCCGGCTCGGGCACCGTCGGGTCGACGCCGCCGCCGCG
>QEUY01000357.1 GCA_003577365.1 Chloroflexota bacterium
ATGCGTCTGCGCACGATGCTCGAACCGGCTACGCCGGAACTGATCGAAAGCAAACTATAGACCGCGGATTGGGCGGATGAGGCGGATATGCGCGGATTTTTGATGATTCGTATCCGCGTTCATCTGCCCAATCCGCGGTCTATACTCGTCGTCTCGTTGTAGTACTATTTACCATTCACAATTCACCATTCACCATTATCTGGGCTATAATATGCCCGTTCAATCAAGCATGTTTAACCTGTACACGCATGAGGAAGAAGCTGTTATGTCCACAACAGCAAGCTCAACAGCGCCCGCCTTTCAACCGGCCCAACGGGTGCGCGGCTTTGGCACCACGGTCTTTACTGAGTTTACTGCGCTGGCTCTTCAGCATAACGCCGTCAACCTGGGCCAGGGCTTTCCCAATTTTCCGGCGCCCGACTTTGTCAAAGAAGCCGCACAACAGGCCATTGCTGCCGACCTCAACCAGTATGCCCGCGCTGCAGGCCACCCCCGGCTGGTGCGGGCGCTGGCTGCCGTCTATGCGCCGCTCTTCGACCGTGAACTCGACCCGCTGACCGAGATCGTCGTCACCGTGGGCGCCACGGAGGGCATCTTTGCCACCATCCAGGCATTGGTGGAGCCGGGCGATGAAGTGATCCTGATCGAGCCTTTCTACGACAGCTACCCGGCCTCGGTGATCATGGCGGGCGGCAAACCGGTCTACGTGCCGCTGCGCCCGCGTCCCAATGCCGTCTCAGCCAACGACTGGGTGTTGGACATGGACGAAGTGCGCGCTGCCCTCTCGCCGCGCACCCGGCTGCTGATCCTCAATACGCCGCAGAACCCGGTAGGCAAAGTTTTTACCCGTGACGAACTGGTGCAGATCGCTGAAATTGCGCAAGAACACAACCTGCTCGTGCTCAGCGATGAAGTCTACGAGTGGATGGTTTATGTCGACCCGGCGCGGAAGGTGGCACACGAGCGGATCGCCGCCCTGCCCGGTATGTGGGAGCGGACGATCACCCTCGGCAGCGCCGGCAAGACCTTTTCGGTCACCGGCTGGAAGATCGGCTGGGCAATTGCGCCCCGCCACCTGGCTGCCGCCATCTTTGCCGCCCATCAGTGGATCCCCTTTGCCGTCAGCACGCCCATGCAAGAAGCCGTGGCCGTGGCGATGGAGCAAGTCTATGAACGCGACTATTTCAACTGGCTGAGCCAGATGTATCAGGCCAAGCGTGACAGGCTCATGGCGGTCTTGCAGGATGTCAATCTGCGACCGATCAGCCCGGACGGTTCCTACTTTATCATCGTGCATACCGATCATCTGGATGTGCCGACCGAACCAGGTTTGCGGCGTGATGTCAGCCTCTGCCGCTGGTTCACGCGTGAAGTTGGCGTCGCCGCGATCCCGCCCAGCCCCTTCTATAGCGCAGAACATGCGTATTTGACCGACAATCTAGCGCGTTTTTGCTTCTGCAAAACCGACGAGATGCTGGATGAGGCAGCCGAGCGCCTCCACCGGGCACTCAGATGAACTAGACGATGGACGGTAGATGATAGACGGTGGTTCAGCGTCTATTACGCAGTGGACACAAAGCGCTATCATCCACCGTCCATCTCCCATCCGTCCATCTCCCATCGTCTATTGTCTATCGTCTGTTAAAGAAAGCAACCAACACCATGCAACTCACCACAACCCAGGGCAACATTGTTGAGCAGTCGACTGACGCCATTGTCGTCAACCTTTTCGAGGGCATCACCGAACCAGGCGGGGCAACGGGCGCCGTGGATCGGGCGCTGGGCGGCGCCATCCGCCGGCTGATTGGCAGCGGTGACTTTACCGGCGAGGCGGGCGCAACGGCGTTGCTCTATAGCCAGGGTGCGCTTCCGGCAGAGCGGGTGCTGGTGGTTGGATTAGGCAAACAAGATCAGTTTGACCTGAAAGCGGCGCGCAAGGCGGCTGCGAGCGCTCACAAGGCGCTCAGCCAACTCAAGGGAGTCAGGCAATACGCTACCGTCATCCACGGCGCAGGCGCCGGGGGATTAGAGCCGCAGGCAGCGGCGCAAGCGCTGGCCGAGGGGGCGCTGCTGGCTGCCTATCAGGCGCCCAACTATAAGCGCGAAAAGCCGCCGGCAGGGCCGGAGAGCGGTGTGGTCGTCGAGTTCGACGGCGCCCAGTTGGATACGATCACGGCAGGCGTCAATGCCGGCCAGGCCATCGCTACAGCAGTCTGCCATGCGCGCGACTATGTGAGCGAACCAGCCAACATTCTCTACCCCGAAGCATTTGCCCGGCGGGCGCGGCAGATGGCCGAAGAGGTGGGCCTTGCCTGCACCGTATTGGGAGAAGCCGAGATGCGTGAACTGGGCATGGGCATCCTGTTAGCCGTGAGCCAGGGCAGCGCACGCGAGGCGCAGTTGATCATCCTGGAGCACACGCCACCAGGAACGGAGGAACAGCAGCCGCTGGTGTTGGTCGGCAAGGGGATCACCTTTGATACCGGCGGCATCAGCATCAAACCGTGGGACGGGATGTGGCTGATGAAGGATGACATGGGCGGCGCGGCCGCCGTCATCGGTGCGCTGGAGGCGATTGCCCGCTTAGGAATTTCACGGCAGGTGATCGGCGTAGCGGTCTGTGTCGAGAACATGCCCGACGGCAATTCATTTCGCCCCGGCGACATCCTCACCGGCATCACGGGCAAGACTTGTGAGATCTTGAGCACCGACGCCGAGGGCCGCCTGGTGCTGGCCGATGCGTTGGGCTATGTGGCGCGCTACAGCCCGGCCGCCGTGGTCGATCTGGCGACCCTCACGGGCGCCATCGGCGTGGCGCTGGGGCCGCAGGCGGCTGGTCTCTTTGCCAACAACGATGCCCTACGCGAGTCGCTCCTGGCTGCCGCCGAGAAGACGGGCGAACGGCTCTGGCCCATGCCACTCTACGAGGAGTATATGGAAGAGATCAAGGGTGAGATGGCCGAGGTCAAGAACAGCGGTGGCCGTATGGGTGGTGTGGGCACGAGCGCCAAATTTATCGAACACTTCACCGAGGGCTATCCGTGGGCGCACCTGGACATTGCCGCTATGGTCTGGACAAACAATGAGCGTAACCCGGCCACACCCAAAGGTGCAACCGGCTACGGCGTGCGGCTGCTGGTGGAACTGGCCGGTCAGATCTGACAGAGGACGGGACGATGGAGACGATAGGCATCTGGCCCGCGCTGGTTCCGCTGATCCTGGCGGCGGTGGGCGTCGAACGGGCCGTGGAGATTATTTGGAACTATCTGGAATGGCTTTTGCTGGGCGTCTTCAAGTGGGAGCCGGCCCAGTTAAAGAGCGCCCAATATGTCCAATTCAAAAGTGGGACAAGCCTGGTCTTTGGCGTGGTCATTGGCATCCTGTTGACCAATGCCACCAATCTGCGCCTCTTCGCCTATCTCCGGCCGCTGGCGCCAGGGCTGTTGGATGCTGTAGCGCCGGCCTGGGATGTGTTGATCACCGGCTTTATCATCGGTGCGGGCGCCAAACCGGTGCATGACCTGTTGGGCATCATCACCCAGACCAAGAATGTGCTAGAGAACTGGGCGATCCGCCAGCGCGAAGCGGCGGGCGCCGAGCTGGCCGACGGTGTGCTCAAGCTGGCGCAGAGCGAGGCGCAGGCCACGGTGGACATACCGGGGATCGGCCCGGCGCGGATGCCTGCACCAGGCTACGGGATCGATGAGGATGAAGAGCCGGGCAAAGAACCGTCTGCCACCGAGCGCTATGTAGAGTTGCTTCACCGGCGCACGATGATGTGATTGGGGACGATGGACGATAGACGATAGACCATCGTCTATCGTCACTGTTGGCTTCTTTGCGTCAATGTCTGTTAGACACTGTGCGGTTACGCTGATGGTAGAGTTGGCGATACAAGAGGAGGCCGGAGACAAAAACCAGGAGCGCCACGAGCACCATGATTCCCCACGGCAATTCGCGTTCTTTTTCTAGAGGGCGCGTCCCCAGCACCCGTTGGGCGTGCTGTTGGCGATGCGTCAGCTCCAGCGCACGGTGCAGATCGGCGCGGAAGTGGGCAGCTGGCTGTACGCGCGGCATCGCCTGCGCCACTTCGCTGGCGACTGCGGTGAGGGGAGCCAGTTCGGGCGCAACCAGAGTGATCGCCGCCTGCAAGTCGGGTTTGACCTGCACTGCCACCGTCTGCGTCGCCAGCCGGTGATAGTGGCCTTCGAGGAGATCGGCAGCCGTCAAGAAGTGACCGCTGCCCATGTCGATGGCCGGCCCTGTATCCTCTTGTTGATCACGCCGCCACGGTAAGAAAAACCACTGCATAGGCTATGCGCTCTCCTGCTGCGCATCCCATTCACTTACTCGACTGGCTGCCTCGGTTACGGGCTCTCCCCAGCCGACGGCTTCGAGGTCTTTGCGCAAGGCAGCCAATGTCCGAAAATAGAGCGATTTAATCGCACCTTCGCTCTTGTCCATCAACTGGCCGATCTCCAGATTCGAGAGGCGGCTGCTAAACTTGTAGAGCAACAAATTGCGCCGCTCGGCTGGCAGCCGGTTGATTGCCGCCCAGAGCGCATCGTGGGTCTCGGCTTTTTCCACATGCGCTTCGGGCGTATCGCCCTCGCGGCTGTGGGACCAGAGCCGGTCGAGCGAGAGGAAGCGCCGGCGTCCGCGGTCGCGATGCCAGTTGGCCACCAGGTTGTGCGCGATCCGAAAAAGCCAGGCCGAGAAGGGAAGGCCACGATCCTCGTAGGTGTCGAGCTTGTCGAGCGCGCGATAGAAGGTGCGCGCGGTTAGATCCTCGGTATCCTGAACATTGCCAACGCGATGATAGATGTAGGCGTAGATGCGCTCGACATAGCGTTCGTACAGCACCCCAAACGCCGTTGGATCGTTGCGCGCCTGTGCCACCAGGGCGGCTTCATCCTCTGGCACAGCCTCAACGGAGGCGGGGGTCTTTGTAACCGTCTCGATTACGGCCTGCTCTTGTTCGAGCGCCGTCCACTCTTCAACTGCGGACACGTTCTTGGGTTGTCCGCCCA